>CAZFZT010000062.1:0-21283 GCA_964523675.1 uncultured Isosphaeraceae bacterium | reverse complement strand
CACGGCGGCTCGCTCACTGTCAGCGGCGATCTCATCGTCTCCAGCGCGCTTGCAGGTGCCGAGTTCACCGATGGAAGATACGTCCTGCGTTCCGGCACGCCGATGAGCGTCCAACTTCCGGATAACAGCATCGTTGTTGCTGAAGAAGTGCGCATCACCGCGCACGGCATCGAAGAGGAGTTGACACTCCAGCCGGTGCTGAGTTTCGAGTGCTCGCCGGAAGTCGATGACGAAGTGCTGGCGATCATCGTGGACGAATGGGTTGAACTCTTCGACCTCGAGCATCGTGCGGATGGCGTGGCGCAGATGATCGCCGCCTGCTGCCTGGATCCCGATGACGACGGCGACGACGTCCTGGGGCTGGTCCTGCGCAATCCCACCGGTGGTTTATCCCAAGACAATCTGACCAGCGCCAGTGCAGCGACGTTGAAGTCAACGCCCCAGGCATTTAATGAGAGTAAGATGGCCGTCATTCAGAACATCAGAGCCGCGATTCCCGACCCTTGCGCCGGCAAGCCGGAGCCATGCGAAGCGCTCGAAGACGGCGCAACGCTCATCTCCAGCGCAGCCCTCGCGCTCGATGATGGCGGCACCGGCCATCTCGACATGACCATCACGCCGATCGAATGCTCCGATGAAGGCGTCGCAAACCACTATCGCGGCGGCTTGCTGGACTTTGGCTTCTCAGGCGCGGGCTCCGCAACCCCAACCGTTGAGGTGCTCCTTGGGGGCGCCGTCGTCGCCACCATTCCCGATTACGCCGACCCCGTCGCCATGTGCTGCCCGAACTGCGGCCACAATGAGAACTGGACATTTGACATTTCGCACGCCATCATCGATCCGCCGATCAAGGATGGCGATGTGCAGAGCGAAATCGCATGGGGCAGCCAGCGCCTCTTCAAGTTCGAGATTCCGCAGGGAGAACGGCAGGAGTACATCGGCGATACTCTCCGCTTCACCACGCTCTCCGTCGAAGGCGTCAGCGGCACCATCAATCACTCGGTCACGACCATTAACATCCCCGAGTTGCACATCACCGACATGTCATTCGACGATGCGCCCGAGCCGAACCCCTGCCCGGCCGATCTTGATGGCAGCGGAACCGTCGGCGTGCCCGATCTGCTTCTGCTCCTTGCCGCATGGGGTGCGAACCCCGGCCATGCCGCCGACCTCGATAACAATGGCGCCGTCGGCGTGTCGGACCTGCTCATTCTGCTCGCCGCATGGGGCGCGTGCCGATAGCCGCTTGCGGCTTAGCGCACGCGCTCATCAAAGCAAAGCGTCCGGTACGATGGTCAAATGAGTAAGACCCTCGACCCCGTCCTCGCGCGCATCGACGCCAACCTCGATCAATCCATCGATCGTCTCAAAGACCTCCTGCGCATCCCCAGCGTCTCCACCGACTCGGCCTATGACGCTGAGGTGAAGCGCGCTGCGCAGTGGTGCGCTGATCAACTCAAGGACATCGGCTTCGACGCGTCCGTGCGCGAAACGACAGGACATCCCATGGTTGTTGCGCACTACAAAGCCTCCGGCACCGACAGCCGACAGCCGATAGCCGATAGCCAAGAGCCCTCCACCATCCTCTACTACGGACACTACGACGTCCAGCCGCCCGACCCGCTCGAACTCTGGGACTCGCCACCCTTCGAGCCCGTCATCGTCAAGAGTTCATATCCGGGGGCGGCGGGCAAAATCGTCGCGCGCGGCGCGGTCGATGACAAAGGCCAACTCATGACCTTCATCGAAGCCATGCGCGCATGGAAAGCAGTCCATGGCTCTCTCCCCGTCAACATCAAGATCCTCCTCGAAGGCGAAGAGGAATCCGGCAGCCCGTCACTCGATCCCTTCCTTACGCAACATAAAGATGAACTCGCAGCCGACGTCTGCATCGTCTGCGACACCGGCATGTGGAACATCGACACGCCCGCCATCACCTACATGTTGCGCGGCCTCGTCTATCTCGAAGCCACCCTCCACGGCCCCAGCCACGACCTCCACTCGGGAATGTACGGCGGCTCGCTCATCAATCCCATCAACGCACTCACGCGCATCCTCGCACAACTGCATGACGACAAGGGAAAAGTCCAAATCCCCGGCTTCTACGACGATGTCCTCCCGCTCGGCGAAGCGGAACGCAAGCAATGGGAACAACTCGGCTTCAACGAGAAAGAGTTCCTCGCAGGCGCAGGCGTCAAAGAGCCCTTCGGCGAAGCCGGCTGCTCCACGCTCCAGCGCATCTGGTCGCGCCCTACATGCGACATCAACGGCATCATCGGCGGCTACACCGGCAAAGGCGCGAAAACCGTCATCGCATCATCCGCAACCGTCAAACTCAGCTGCCGACTCGTCGCCAACCAGGACCCGCACAAGATCTATCATTCACTGGTCAAGTTCTTCGAGGACAAAACGCCGCCGGGCTGCACATGGCAGTTCAAGAACCTCGGCACAAGCCCGGCCATTCGCGTGCCGACGGACTCGCCATATCTCGACGCAGCCCGCAAGGGGCTCAGCCGCATTTACAACACACCGCCCGTCCTCATCGGCTGCGGCGGCTCCATCCCCGTCGTCGGCTCCATCCAGCAGATCCTCGGCTTCGATTCCCTCCTCGTCGGCTTCGGCCTCGAAGACGACCGCGTCCACTCCCCCAACGAAAAGTTCGAACTCCGCTGCTACGAAATGGGCATCAAGTCCCACGCCGCGATGCTGGCGGAACTGGCGGGGGTGCGTGATTAGCCACGGAGGGCCACGGAGGATCACATGTGCAACTCAAGCATGCCTTCATGCGTTCGCGCCTCCATGCCCCCCTGTTTCTCATCGACGCCCGTTGACACGACCCGCACCGCAGAGTACGCTACGCCGGCTAACACTATCGGGCGAAACTCAAGGTCGCAGATATGACTAGTACGGCATCCACACTTGAAGATGTTGAGCGGTTTGGCCGATGGCACTCGAAAGTGTGCACAGAGGTGACCCGAGAGGTTCGGCATCAACTTGCTGGTCGCGCGTCATCGTACGAGGCGGATTTCCGTGGCCACACTCCATCTAAATTGCTTGAAGCGCTTGCTGGATACTGCGTTGGTGGTGGAGATGACGGACGGCAGCCCGGCAAGATGTTCAGAGCTAGCTTTGTGGAACTTGGGTATCTCGCAGCAGGTGGCGACGGTGAGAACATTCAAAAAATTAGGCCGTTGCAAGCCGCTGTGGAGATCCTTCATACCTCCATTCTGATCCATGATGACATCATTGATCGCTCCGATTTTCGTCGGAGCGGTCCAACATTCCATCGTATTTTTGAAGCTCAGCTACGAGCTGACTCAACGATGGATTCTGAGCATTATGGCCGCTCACTAGCGATGTTGGCGGGAGACGTAGGGTGTTTCATCGCAATGGAGGTTGCACAGAATCGTGCTATTCCTACGAACGCCCGAGGCGCTGCGCTGAAAATGCTCTTTGGGTCCATAATCCAGACGGCTTTGGGGGAAGTTTTGGATGTGGAAATCGCGGCAAATCCAATACCGACCGAGAACGAGATTTTTTGCATGACAAAATTCAAGACAGCGAACTACACAGTGCTTGCTCCCCTGCAACTTGGAGAGCTCGCGGCAGATGGTGAAAATACTTCCGGTGAGACGATGCGCGGCTTTGCGCAAGAGTTAGGACAAGCCTACCAATTGCGTGATGACTACCTTGGCATCTTCGGTTCCAAGATAGAAACTGGCAAGCCGGAGGAATCGGACGTCCGCGAGGGAAAAAAGACATATCTCTGGCTGTGGGCTCGAGAACGAGCCCAGCGCACTAACCCGTCTGCCTTGAAGCGAATCGACGAACTCTATGGATGCAAACACGCCGATTTTAAAGCGCTCCAGGAGATTCGGCATATTTTTCGCGAGTTGAACGTTGACACGGCTGTCAAGGCGGAAGTGAATAGACGGGTTGCTGCTGCTTCGGATGCAGTCGGCGGCTTTGTGAGCAATCAAGTCATCAGGTCATTATTCTGGGGCCTTTGCGAGAAGATTCGGATACAATAGGCACAGCGTGAGCTTAAAGGGACCTGATTAATGGATATGCTATCCACTGCTTCCGCGCTCGCCTCAGTTCTGGGATTGCTCGGACTTTGGAAATCCGAGCGCCGATCTAGCGAACAAGCGACGCTGGACCAATTCATTGACTGGCTGCGCAGACATGAGCATCACCAAGTCGTTGATGCGATTCTACACAGTGAAGAGGTAACCTTGTCGCTGAAGGGCGTTCTGGCACACCAACACGTTGAGGTAATGGACATTCTACGTAGACTGGACGATGCATTATCAATGATTGCGTACCAAGTGTCTGCAATCCGACCCCTCGCGATGGCTGTCCGTCCGGGCGCGAGAATCTCTGACCAAGCGTTCGGATTCCTTCGCCAGATAACTGAATCCCGATCTTGCAGAGTAATCGAGATCAAGGCGATTGGTGAAGCGGTCTATCAGCTGGATGACGACACCGCAACTAGGATTCGAGTGGATGAACAGAGGTTTCTCGAAGATGACCTGCGGACGCTTTGTGATCTTGGATTGCTCGTTCGGATGGAGAACACCAATGGCCAACGCGTGTTTCTACTCACTCGTACCGGCGCGAACCTAGTGAAGTGTCATAGTCGGTAGCTTGGCCTCGGTCGAGCAGTGGCTTCACTGTCGTTCGACGAACGTCCCACTGCACCTTGTCGGCTCGGCGCGTGGCCGATGATTGCGGGGACTGCACTCCGCCTCCCCCCTCCGTGCCTCCGTGTCTCCGTGGTGAATCCGCTCTCTCCTCACCCGCGTTTTTGGGCTGGCAACGGCGGTTTGCCCGTTCTGGAACGGGCGAACATTGGCCGTACCGTTTCCCTGTGCAGAGGGAAGGGCTCCCTCTTCACAGGGAAGGTCTCTCTGTGCAGAGTCCTCGGGTCTCTCGTTCGAGGCAGCAGCTGTCTGTGCAGAGTCACCGCTTCTCCCTGCACGGACCCCGCGCCCCCGTGCAGAGTCCTCGCTTCCCTGTGCACAGAGAACGCTTCCCTCTGCACTGGGAAGGAAGGAAACAGCAGTGAAATCATCCCGCCGCCATGACGGCTTGACAACCGCGTTCCCACGCTGAGAAGCAACGCCCCAGCCACGGTGCAGGCGGGCGGATGGACGGGTGGGATTGCGAGGGCCTACAGATACCGTACACTGGTAGACATGTCCAAGAAGCCGACTGCGGGGAAACGGACTTCAAACAAAGCCGGCTTCTGAAAGATGGAGCGGCGATTCTGAAGTGGGAAGCGGTCATTCTGCAGAGGATTACCAACCCCCCCAGCCGCCCTGGAAAACCGCGTTCCCAGCACGCTACGCACGGTCCCAGCCACGCCGCTGACAGCTATCTGCATAGCCGAGTCGCGGAGAATGCGCAACCGCGCTCTCCGCGTACTCCGCGGTGAATCTGATCTCCCCTCACCCGCGTTGTTGGCCTGAAAACGGCGATTCGTCCGTTCTTGAACTGTCGAACATCGGCCGTACCGTTCCCCTGTGCAGAGAGAACGGCAGGTGTGCCCTGTGTGCTACCTGTGGCCGGCGCATTTGCTCGATGAGCGGCTGAACATTGAAAATGACCGGCTCATTTTCACTAATGGCCGCGCGAAGAGGCAAGATGGGCCGCTCAAGGCGAACGAGCGACCGGGCGTCCTGCTCGATCAGGCCGGCGACTTCCACGATGGCGCGCTCATTTTCGCAAATCTCCAAGGCGTCATCGACGGTGCCCGCGATTCAAGGCGTGCGATAGCCGCGTGGCGGAAGCCCGCGGTTCGGCGCGAACGTTGAAGCCGGTCTCAACCGCGGGCTGCCGCCGCGCGGCTATTGATGGCTGCTGCCGCGACATCGGCTGAACGCGAATCACTTCGTGCCTCATGCAATCACTTCGCGAACTCCGCCACCTTCTCGGCGGGCAGCCGAGCGCGGTAGCCATGACCAATGGGTGCCCGCTTGCTACTCGCCCTTCGCCACCTGGCGCCGCTTGTGCATCAGCGCGTCGTAATCAATCGCGTCAGTTGTAACGCCGAGGTGGCGCAGCATGTTCATCACCTGGGCACGGTGATGCGCTTCGTGCACCGTCATGTGCGTGAAAATATCGCTAGCGGATACTGTAACGTTCATCAGCTTGCCATCATCATCCGTCACGCGATAGTCAAACTCCTCGCCCCAGTCGCGCACTGCTTGCAGCGCACTGCGCGTGCGCTCGGCCTGCTCGCTCCAGGCGCGCTCAAGCTCCGCAAACGCCAGCGGCTTCTCGGCCCGAATCGGCCACTGCTCGTAAGGAAGCAGTTCATTCCGCTCCATTCGCTGCACGTAATACCACTCATCGAGAAGCATGTGCGTCAGGGTCCGCGCAAGCGATCCCAGCCCAATCTGAAACTCCTGGGCATACTGCTCCGCGCTCAGCGGCCGCACCCAGTCAAACACCCGCTTCCGGGAACGTGTGAGATAGTCGTAGCTCCGGAGCGGTTGAATAGCCGACATGGTAAACAGTCCTCCTTCATTCTCGCGGCGCGGCCTATGCCGGTCGCTACTTTCTCTTGTGCTTCGCAAGCTTCTCCGGCCCCAGCGCCTTCTCGTACATTGCAATGAGCAATAAGTGTACCGCGCGTGCAAGCAAGGGCGGGCGAACCGCCTAGGCGAAAGACCGCGCGATTGAGTCATCGATGATGCGGGATCATTGCTGCTTCTTCAGGATGCTGCGAATGGGTGATTCATAGCGCGTTTCTTACGCTCACGCGCGCCTAGCCACAGCAGCGTATCACACAGTACATCGCATTTCTCACTCAGCGTGCGGCAAACCCCGCCACCGTCTCGGCGAGGAGCCGCGCGCCGTAACCCGTTGGACCCTGGCAATATAAATCGCTATCGGAATCCGTTGCGCTGACGCCTGCGATGTCGATGTGGGCCCAGGGGATGTTTTCATCGACGAAGTAACTGAGGAACGCGGCTCCCTGGATGGGGTGGCCGTCGCGGGCCGGGCCGGAGTTCCAGATGTCTGCGTGCTTGGCGCGCATGAAGTCCTTATGTTCGGTCCACAGCGGCATGCGCCAAATCTTCTCGCCGGTGGCGTCGGAAGAGCGCTGGAGCCGCTCGAAGATGGCATCATCGGTGGCCCACACGCCGCTCGACCATTTGCCGAGCGCGACCACCACGCCGCCGGTGAGCGTTGCTGCGTCGAAGATGGCTGCGGGCTTGTACTTTTCGCAGGCATATGAAAGCGCATCGGCGAGCACAAGCCGGCCTTCTGCGTCGGTGTTCGTCACCTCGACGCTGACCTTGTTGTACATGGTGATGATGTCATCGGGGCGGTACGCCTCGCCGCTGACCATGTTCTCCGCACAGGGCAGCAGCGCGACGACGTGAACGGGGGTTTTGCGCAGGGCAATGGCGCGGATGGCGCCGAGGACCGCCATGCCGCCGTTCTTGTCGTATTTCATGCCCTTCATGCCGTTGCTGATTTTGAGGGAGTAGCCGCCGGTGTCGTAGGTGATGGTCTTGCCGACGAGGGCGATGGGCTTGCCTTTCCCTTTGGACTTGCGGGCCTGTGGACCTGTGGATTTGTTGCGCGGTTTATGTTCGAGGATGATGAGGCATGGTTTGTGATTGGATGCCTTGCCGACGTTGACGATGCCGCCCATGCCGAGGCGCTGGGCTTCCTTGAAGTCGATGATTTTGCAGGTGAGGCCGACTTCCCTGGCGAGTATCTTTGCTTCCGCGGCCATCCATGTTGGATTGCAGATGTTGGGCGGCGTGGCGCCGAGGCGGCGCGAGTAGTTCGTGCATTCGCCGAGAAGCAGGCCGTCCTCCATGCCGCGCTTGAAGGACTTGTCTGCCGCGTCGATGGTGAGCGGCGGATTGGCGGGCTCTTTCTTTGTGGCTTTGCCATCGAAGAAGTCAACGCGGAAGTTGGCGAGGGCCATGCCTTCAGCGATTGCGCGGCCGGCGGTTTCGTGATCAATCTTCTTGCGATCGATTGCTTCGGTGATGAGCAGCCGCGCTGATTTGGCAGTGAGTCGATCAAGGCATTTGATGAGCCGGGCACCGATGAGGCGGAGCGTTTGCGGATCGAGGTCATCTTTCTTGCCGAGGCCGAGGAGCAGGTGCTGCGTTCCTGCGGGAATTGTTTCACCTGCTTCACCGCGAAAGCCGGGGGATTTGAGAGCATCCGCTATGACACCGCCGCTGCGATCGTTCATGGAGCGGGCGTACTGCGGCACACGCTTTTCGCCGGCGTACACGGCGATGACGGTGAGGGGCGAACGTTCCTTGATCGAGCCGATCCGAATGGATTTGAACACTGCGTGTGCTCCTTGGGTGATGGGTCAGAGCGGCGCAGTGTAACGGATCGAGCGGCATCCCTGTGACGCCACGGCGAACGCTTCGGCCGCCACGACGACGCTCCGCTGCGCGTCGCGGCTAAGCGGGTTACTCGAAGTTTGTCTTCATTGCTTCGAGGACGTATGGCCAGGCGCGCTCGAAATATCGGTTCGTTGCTTCGAATTCCTCGGCATGTTCGGGATGCTTCTGCCGCAACTCTTCGAGGCCGTACTGCGCCAGGCGCACGCGCACTTGTTCTTCCGCGACTTGCTCAAAGTCGATCACAATCCACGAATGATGCTCTCGCGCGAACGCCAAGTGCGGCGGTGCGTTCCATGAGAATGAGAGCATTCGATGCGGCTCGTATGCAAGGATCTTGCAGTTCTCCGAGCCGCGTTCGCCTTCAGGCAGGTTTGGCCCGAAGTAGAACTCATACTTGCCGCCGATCTTGAGTTCGATGTTCGAGTCGATTGCAAGAAACTCTTGCACACCCTCGCTGGTGGTCCACAGTCGCCAGGCATCTTCGAGCGAGGCGTTTACAACAGTTTCCGCGACGATTGGTTTCAGCGGCTGAGCATCGTCTTCATCCGCGGCGTCTTTGGTTTCATCATCTTCACTGACATCATCGGCACCGCGCTTCGTCGCCTCCTGCTCGCGCAACTTCTTGGCCGCCTGATTGAGCGAAGCGATCACCTGTGAATTGCCCTGTTCGAAGAACCGGTAGAGTTGATCCCACTCCGGCCCTTCGCCATAGCCGAGGCCGACCATGCGCAGCCGAGTGCGTTCCGCATCGACTTCATCGAAGTACATCACGCTCCACGTTTGCTGGAAGCGTTCCATGTTGCCGAACGAAGCCGGGGCTTTAACGTTCTGAATGGCGAGCATGCGCTTGGGCGCGTACGTGAGGATGCGATTGATGATGGTGTGTTCATCATCGAGGTTGCTCTCGGGGTGATAGCTGGCGCGGTATGAGCCGCCCACGCGGAAGTCGGCCTTGACCTTCGGCGCCATCCACAGCCGCGCGCCTTCGCTAGTCGTCGAGAGTTGCCATAACTCATCGAGTGAAGCGTCGATGATTGCTTCGTGGACCAGCGTTCGGCCCTCATCGCTGCACATCGCTGCATGATTGAAAGCAGCGAGAACCGAGAGGACGATCATGATGGGTTGAAGGTTCATATGCGCATGTTAGCAACCCACCGCCGCGCGAGAAGCGCGGAGCAATGCAAGCAAGGAGGAGTGTCGCACAATGAAACCGCGGGCTTCCGCCACGCGGCCATTGGTCATGCCTGTCCAACTGCGATGTCGGCTGCGTCAAATGGGACTAGGCAGCGCTGCGACGGGTGAGGTTCTGCTGCACACCGGCAAGTGACTTGGCGGCGGACCAGAGCGGGTCATCGCGATTGAGCAGATCGACCTCGCGGTACTGCCCTCTCGCCCCATCCCATACTTTCACCAGAACTGGTTCGCGGCGTTGTGAATTGCGCCGGAACAATCGCCCGATGCGATCAAGAAGACTTATCGGCTGTTCGGCCTGCTGTGTCGTGTTGGGGTGAATCAGTTTCATTGGCGTGTCCTTGCTCAAGTCTTGCGATTTCCTCTCTCGCTTGATGGGAACATGCCATGAGTAGTTTCAGCGTGCCAGCGAAGTCCGTACGACCATGCAAACCTGCGACAGACGGTGCAGATTGTGAGGGATGGGGAGGTCCGAAAAGGCATGAAGCCAAAAGGAACCACCCGCTGCCGAAGCAGCGGGTGGACAGTTCCTTGTGAAGGTCGCCGCTCGACATGCAGCAGCGGCAGGGCTGTTACCCCTCCTCCGGGCAATTGCCCCATTGACTCAGCAAGAGCAACAGATCGGGCACGCCAACCGAGCCATCACCCGTCAGGTCGGCGGGGCATGGCTCGCCAGCTACGCAGTCGCCCCACGCTGCAAGCAGAGCAAGCAGGTCGGGCACGCCGACGGTGTCGTCGCCGGTCAGGTCCGCGGGGCAGTCCGGCAAACTCACGCATGCGTCGAGCGCCTTCTGAAGTTCACCCATCTGCTCGTTGATCTCGTTCGCGATCTGTGTCATCTGCGCCGTCGTCTCCGGGCTTTGCTGTTCGAGCAGGAACTCCGCAAGGCCGGTGACAACGACGATCTTGTTGAGGACGCGATCGGTAAAGATTTCCGCTTCAGGGCATGTGCCTTCCAACTCGGCCAGGGCTTCCTTCAGTGCCCCTGCGATATCTTCAAGGTCGAGCGCGCCGTCAATCAGAGCAAGAATCTGCTCGAGCAGAAGAAGCACGCCATCGTCGAGTTGCTGGTCGGCATCGGCCGCCTCCTGCAGGAGTTTCATCGCCTTGTCCGCCGCAGCGGCCACGATCGCTTCGAGCGTCGGGCAGATCTCGGTGTAACCCTCCCAGCGGTATCCGTTGAGCGTCCAGCCGGAGGCGCCTTCCTTCACGAAGCGCGCGACTTTGGTGCCGGTGTCGGCAGTCGTATCGCCGTTCTGGTCGTCGTCATTCTGACTGTCGCCGCCGTGGGCGTCATCGCGGTAGTAGATAACAACGTCTTCGCCGCACTTGACCGCGCCGACGATGGTGATGGCGTGGCCGCCGGTGCGGAAGCCGGGATGTGTCGAATTGCGGGTGATCTCGTTGCGCTGTTCCGGCGTAAGTTCCGCCTCCAGCATCGCAAGCGGTCCACCAGGCCCCAGCAAGGCAAGGAGACTATTGTGAAACGCCGCTATGGCATTTCTGACCGCAAGCAGGTTCTGATACAACTCCTGCGTGTTGGTTGGTTCAGCAAGCCCATCTTGCACGTCCTGAAGCGCTTGAACCCTGGCCGCCAGGTTGTTGTGCAGAGCGTTGGCTTGATTGAGCGCGTCAGCATCGGGCGGGTCGAGGGCGGAGACGAGATCGATGATCTGCTGGGTCATCTCGCCAAGCACTGCGCCTCTGTCGATGTTGTTCTGCAACTGAGCCGTCGTCGCGTTGTTCACAAACTCGAAATCCTCGGGAGAGACTTCATCACCGTCGTCCAGAATGTCCTCCAACTCATCCAGGACGGCGTCCGCAGCGTCGATCCATTCGTTTGCATCCTCTCGCGTGTTCTGCAGGTGCTCTCGCATTTGGCCCGTTACGCTGTAGTACCCCCAGTAGCCAACAATGCCCTTGCCCTGCTTGAGCCGGTCGAAGATGTCGCACGGGTCGTGCGCGGGATTCTCCGCGTCCTGGTTGCGGAACATGTTGATCTTGAACTCGAGCAGGTTCCCAAGTCCCTTGTCGGCGAGAAACTGTTCCAACCCGTCCTCCATCGGGCCGTCGTTGGTATCGAATCCATCAGCCGTCGCACCGCCGTAGATCGTGCCTCTAGCTTTCGACGTTTCCATATGGTCGCCATTGCGCAACTTCTCGTAGATCTGCTCGGCGGTGCTGTTCTCAGCCGGAAGTCCGAGACAGTAGCGATCGTTCATCCATGCGAGCATCCTCGCGAACGCACCGGGAACACAGTGATTGAACTGCTCAGCAATGCCGGGCACTTCACGCTGCCGGACGCGCTCCCAGGGGACCGGTTCAGTCGGCGGCGGGTTTTCATCAACTTCCGGCGCGGGCGGAACGTTGGCAGGCGGCCCTTCCGGATCAGCCAGCGGCCCGAGTTCCTCACCTCCATCGGCCGCGCCGTTTCCGGCATTGAAGATGTGATCGATAATCGGCACCGTCACGAGATTTCCGGACGGCGCCGGTCCATCCGACATCTGATCGGTCGTCAGCGACCAATGCACGGTCACTTCCATGCCCGGCGCAACATCGACGCCGGCGTACGGCACATGGAACACGTATGGGACGACTTCCAATCCGCCCTCGACTTCCATCACCGGCTTGTTCTGCACTAACCATGCGCCGTTGACGGCTGCATTCATCCACAGAATGACTTCATCGTCGGGCTCCGGGAGCCAGAAGGTCAAATCGCCACGCTGGGCCGGAATGAAAACGCCATCAGGTCCAATCCAAAAGTGGTAGGTAAGGGCGAGATCAACAGCCGGACTGCAGTCAACATCAGCGCAGAGGGATCCGTCGCCTGCGTATTCGCCGCCCAAATCCGCACACTCAAGCGCGGAGCGTTGTTGACACGTTCCGTCGCCCAGACAACAAGCGCCGCCTGCAGGTGCATCGACGACCTGGCCGCGTATCTCGCCGCCAGGAAACTTCGTACTATGGATGTTGATGTACCAGAGCCCGTCAAGCAGTTGCTGCACCTGCGTGGGGTTGATCGTGTTTGATCCAAGGAGCGTGCCGCTCGTTACGCCGTAGGACGTGGGGTTGCCGGGGATTCCGACCTGCACGCCGGCGTTCACACCGACTGGCGCGGGACCATGAAAATGCGCAGCGGTGCTGTTGGCGACAAGATCCTGGTACTCGATGTTCCATGTCAGCAGCCCGGTCTCCGGATGGATGGCAACACTCGCATTTCCACTGCCGGTCGAATCATTTGACGGGACTTCCTGCTCCCCGGAGAGCGGGAAGTCGTACGTGATCATCGGCAGCACCTGGCCGCGGATTTCACCACCGGGGAACGCGCTGCTGTGAATGTTGATGTACCACAGCCCGTCTAGCAGTTGCTGAATCTGCGTGTTGTTGATCGTTGCGGTCCCAACGAGCGTGCCGCTGGTTCCGCCGTAGGGCGTTGGGCTGCCGGGAATACCGACCTGCACGCCAGCGTTGATACCGATCGGCGCCGGGCCGTGAAAGTGCGCTGCGGTCGTGCCTGCGACGAGATTGCTGTACTCGATGTTCCAGTTCAACTCGCCGGAATCGACATCGAGCGTCACCGTCGCCGTTCCGCTGCCGGACGATGCGTTTACCGGCACCTCTTGGCCACCCACGAGTGGAAACTCAAAGGTCAGCACCTGCGCCATGGCGCAATTGGCCAGCATCAGCGAACCCAGCGCAGCCACCGCGCGACATGCACTCCGACTCCTCACGTTGCTTTTCATTGTCGTACTCCCTCAATCCACGTTACTCAGTATGGCTCGCACATGACGCTCAAGTGCGATAGCCATTGCGCGCCTGCCCAGCACCACCAGGCGCGTTCCCACCTCGACGCCTTCCTCGCGCATTATCGATCATGGTGCTGCGGTGTCAAGCGCTCAGCCGAACCTCCTGTTACATCCTGGAGTGCACTTGTGTGGACCAGGTGCAACCCTGCGACCGTTCAAAATTCGATGGCAATGCGGCCTGATGAGCCGATAGTGGTCGGATGGCTGCCATTTCGGTGACGAGACCCTTTGAGCGAGCGTTTGGACGCACCGGCCTTGTGCTGTTCAAACCATTCTCGTTCGAGAAGTGGCTTGTGCTGGGATTTTGCGCTTTCCTGGCCTTTCTCGGCGAAGGCGGAGGCATGAGCGGTTGGAACTTTCCCGGCGGAGGTGGCGGCGGCGGCGGCGGCGGCGGTCCGACCGATCAGGAACTGGGGGATTGGATCGCTTCCAACCTGCTGCTCGTCATCGGGATCGGTCTCACCGTCCTGTTCTTCTTCGCAGCCCTCACAGTTCTGATCCTTTGGCTCAAGGCACGCGGCACGTTCATGTTCATCGACGGCCTGGCTCGCAACCGGGGCGCGGTCGTCGAGCCATGGAAAGAGTTCAAGGTCCTGGCCAACAGTCTGCTGCTGTTCAACATCTGCCTCACGATTGCGGTCTTTGCGGTCATGCTCATTGTCATCGGCATCGGCTTGGCGATTGCGTGGCCGGACATCCAGCAAGGAGTCTTTGATGCCGCCGCTGTGATGGCGCTCATTGTCGGGGCTGCGCTGTACCTGCCTGCAATGCTGCTGCTCGCAATTGTGGCGTTTCTGACCAATCACATCATCGTGCCGGTAATGTATGTGAAGCGACTGTACGTGATGGAGGCATGGCGACTGGCGTGGCCGCAACTCATCAAGCCGAACGTGGCGCCGATCGTACTCTTCTTTCTGATGCGGATCGTCATCGCATTGGCTGCAACGCTGATCGCCACGGTTGCGACTTGCGCAACCTGCTGCGTTGCCGCATTGCCGTACGTTGGCACAGTGATTCTTCTGCCGCTATTCGTGTTCAGCCGTGCATACACGCTGCATTTCGTTGAGGAGTTCGGCCCGGAGTGGCAGATTTTCTTCGATGACGCAGAGGACCAGCCATGCCCCGTGTGCGGCTATGACCTGCGCGCGACGCCGGATCACTGTCCGGAATGCGGCTGGCCCGATCATGGCGCTCCGCCGACATCACGGCCGTCGCCCCCTGATTCGCCGCCTACGCCTGAATCGCTGCACTAGCGAATTCGGTGGCAATGGCCAGTAGATTCCACTACGATGAGCATGATCGCTGCGCAGACTCCCTGCGCAATTCCACCAATTGAGGGTACGGAAGAGAGTCATGCCAAGCAAAACCGCCGCCCCTGATCAACCTCGCCAAGGGGAGAAGAGCGTTGTTCCCGCAAAGCGTCCCGTGGAGGCGCTTGCGCCCGAGCCGCGGAACTCCCGATCTGCCATGCGTAAAGCCATCGATCTCGGCACAATTGACCAATTGCAGATTCTCGACGAGCAAGGCAACGTGGATGAATCGCTCGATCCGAATCTGCCAGCCGAGGAACTCAAGAAAATCTACCGCGCGATGATGCTCACGCGCAAACTCGACCTCCGCATGCTGGCCATGCAGCGTCAGGGTGAGATGGGCACGTTCGCGCCGGGAATCGGCCAGGAGGCGACGCAGATCGGCCAGGTGCATCCGCTTCTGCAGAAGGACTGGTTCAGCCCGTCGTATCGCAGTTTCGGCGCGCAGTTGTGGCGCGGCTGGACGCTCGAAGGCCTTTTGCTGCTCTGGGCGGGCTACTTCGAGGGCTTTGAGATTCCCGGGGGCGTCAATGATCTGCCGTTCTCAATCGTGATCGGCTCTCATGTGCTGCCTGCAACGGGGATAGCAATGGGCATCCGCAGCCGCGGCGAAAATGCGGTCGTCGTAACCAACTTCGGCGACGGCGCATCATCGCAAGGCGCGGTCAGTGAGGCGTTCAACTTCGCGGCTGTCTTCTGCGCGCCGGTTGTCTTCGTGCTCGAAAACAACGGCTGGGCGATCTCGATCCCTGTAGAGAAGCAGTGCGGCGTCAAGGAACTTGCGCGGCGCGGCCCTGCGTTTGGCATTCCGTCCATTCGCGTGGATGGCAATGACATTCTGGCGATGATTGTCGCTTCACACCGCGCGGTCGAACATGCGCGCAGCGGCAAGGGGCCCTATCTGATCGAAGCCGTGACGTACCGCATGAGCGTGCATACGACTGCCGACGATCCGAAGGTGTATCGCAAGGATGAAGAGGTCAAGGAATGGGAGAAGAAGGACCCGATCCGCCGGTTTGAGATTTATCTGCGGAACAAAGGCGTTCTGAAGGATGCCGACTTCGCGAGGATCGCGGAGGAGTGTGAAAAGGAGGTGCTCGAAGCGCGCGAGGTATTCCGCAAGCGCGCGAAGGCGAAGCCGCGCGAAGTGTTTGATTTCATGTACGAGCAGTTGCCGCCGGAGCTCGAGGAGCAGAAGCAGGAGTATCTGTCGCGGCTGGATCGGAAGGGAGTTGAGTGACAAAGGCATCGAGGCATCGAGGGATCGAGGGATCGAGGGAGCAAGGGAGCAAGGGATTGAGACGGAGGGATGAAGATCGAGGCATTGAGTGAAGGAGTTGGTATGAGTGATATTCGGTGTTACAAAGACATCGTTGCTTGGCAGAAGGCATACGAACTCGGAAAGGCGATCCACGCATTGACGAAGGGGTTTCCCGACGAGGAGAAGTATGGGATCACCTCTCAGCTACGAAGAGCGAGCGTCTCGATTGCGAGCAACATCGCCGAGGGCTACGGCAGGGGCACTACACCGGACTACCTGCGGTTTCTGAAGATAGCACGGGGCTCGATTTACGAAGTTGACACGCAGTTGCAGTTCAGTCGCGACTTCGAGTACGCACCGCCGGATTGCTTTCAAGCCACGAAGGAAATCCTTGACGAGGCCGAGCGCGTGCTAGCCGGCCTCATTCGTGCCATTGAAAGCCGCCGAAACACAGTCACTCGCAAGCCATCATCCGTTGGTCCCTCAGCATCGTGATCCGCCTAGATCACCTCGACCGCTCGATCCCTTGATCGCTCGACCACTCGATCCCTGGATCCTCGATCCCTCGATCCCTCGATCCCTCAATCCCTCAATCCCTCAATCCCTCGATCCCTCAATCCCTCGATGCCCGGAGCCACTCATGCCCCAAATGACCATGGTCCAATCCCTGAATCTCGCCCTTGACCAGTCCATGGCTGGTGATGAGAGCGTGTGCTGCCTTGGCGAGGACATCGGCGTCAATGGCGGCGTCTTCCGCGTCACCAAGGGTCTGCTCGAAAAATACGGAAAGCAGCGCGTCATGGATACGCCGCTTGCCGAGTGCGGCATCATCGGCACCGCCGTCGGCATGGCGATCTACGGGATGAAGCCCGTTGCGGAGATTCAGTTTTCCGGCTTCACAATGCAGGCGTTCGATCAGATCGAGCAGAACATGGCCCGCATGCGAAATCGCTCTCGTGGCAGATATCCCATCAGCATGGTGATGCGCGCTCCGTACGGCGGCGGCATCCGCGCGGTTGAGCACCATTCAGAATCGCGCGAAGCGTACTGGGCGCACACGCCGGGCTTGAAGGTCGTGATTCCATCAGGGCCGCGCAACGCAAGGGCCTTGCTCAAAGCAGCCATCGATGATCCTGATCCGGTTGTGTTTTATGAGCCGAAGGCGGTGTACCGCGCGTTCAAGGAGGATGTGCCGGACGAGCCCGAAGCGATGGAGATTGGCAAGGCGCAGGTTGTTCGTGAAGGCGGGGACGTCACTATGATCGCATGGGGCGCGATGATGCGGCCGGCCCGCGAAGCAGTCGATGATCTCACTGACATTCACGGCGTCGATGTCGAGCTCATCGATCTGCTTTCGATCAAGCCGATGGACACGCAGACCCTTGTCAACTCCGTCGCCAAGACCGGCCGATGCGTCATCGTGCAGGAAGCGCCGCGCACATGTTCGATTGCCTCAGAAATAATCGCGCGCCTCAACGAGAATGCGTTCGAGCACCTGCTCGCGCCGATCAAGCGCATCACCGGCTTCGACATTCACTTTCCGTATTTCCAGGTGGAGCAGCACTACCTCGTTGATCCGGATTCGATCATTGAAGGTGTCCAAGATGTCATGAAGTGGGAGTGAGATACCACGTGGTGGCCATGGTCGAGGGCTTCCGTCATTGACGCCTCGGTGCGCAAACCGCAATTCACTCACAGTCGCACGAATGGCGTACCACATTCACTGCAGCGGCCGATGCCTTGCTCACTGGGCGTGGCATGCACATCATGGCCGCAGGCGCGACACGTTCGGGCTTGGGCATCAATCGCGTTGGTGAGCCCATCTCGATACGTCCGCACCGCGGCTGCGAACCCACCGATCAGGACGGCAATGAGAATGGCGGCCTGAAAGTCAATTGATGCTGGTCCGACATCAAAGAATCCCGGAACAATCGTGATTGCCACAGGGGCGCAGGCGATAAGCAACAGAATCGCAGCCGGAACCGCCGCCTGCAATTTCATCCACCGGGGCAGGTTCATTCGCATCGCCCACTGGCCGGTGTGAATTCGGCCGCCGCACGACGTGCATGTGCCGTAACCGTCTTCGTTCATCGTGGCGCTGGCGC
The DNA here is from genome assembly GCA_964523675.1 of uncultured Isosphaeraceae bacterium. GTDB lineage: Bacteria > Planctomycetota > Phycisphaerae > Phycisphaerales > SM1A02 > CAZFZT01. Next base: position 3,220 of record CAZFZT010000062.1, on the reverse strand, counting down.
ATGACGCTCCGCATTCGAAACACGGCTTGACATCAAGCAACCCTCTTTGAGCCGTTCGAACGCGCCGGTCAGCAACGCCGAGGCAGCCAAGCACGCCGCCGAGCACTGTGGCGAGCATCGCCACGAGCAAGACGAACGTGTTATCAAGCGGCACAAGAGCGCGAAACAGCGTGACAGCGCAGATTGCAAACGCCCCCGCCACCGCGCCACCTGTGATCAAAACAGCACTCCATGAGGACCAGTTCGCGAACAGGTGCTGCATGACGAACGTCTTCTGTCGCTGGAGCAGTCGGCTGTACGCGCCGCCAATGGGCTGGAGCGACCAAAGCAAGACCGCCACACTCGTGACCCCGAGCCAACCCGCAACAACATCCAACCACGTGAACGTCCTGCCAAGGATCGGCATCGACTGGGTCCATTCCAATCCGTACGTGCAAACCATCATCGCAAGCCAGACAGCAACGAGCGATCGCACCCACCCGGTCATCCAAAGCAGAAACGTCAATCCGCCAAAGGCGAAGAAATGAATGATCTTGTCCGGCGCGGGCGCGTCGCCAACGCCCATGTGCAGGCGCGGCCAATGAATGCCGACGACCATTGCCAACGCATAAAGCACAAAAACCACGCGCCACGGCCGGCGCACGCGCCGGCTATACAGCGCGGCCGGGTCAGGCACGCGCGGCGGAGTGCTGTGAATGGGCGGCGGAGATTGCACCGGGCATTGTTACCACCTGAGGCGGCTCGCCGTTCGTTGCATCGCTCGATTCGGTCGCCGAATCGGAAGTGGAGCCGGTCGAGTCTGGAGTACTGCCATCTCGCTTCGCATGCAAAGCATCCCACTCCGCTATCAGCCGCTCAGCGAGTTTGCGGTAATCCGCAGCGCCCGGACACAACGGCTCGTAGTCGAAGATCGTCTTGCCGTAACTCGGCGCTTCAGCGAGCTTGATGTTCCGACGAATCGCCGGCCTGAGCACACGGCAACTGCGCCAGGGCACGTCCTGATCGCGCGACTGTGCAAAGAACTCATCGAGGTCCGCCACGACTTCTTTCGCAAGCGTCGTCTGCCCTTCATGCATGCACAGAAGAATGCCCGTGACGCGCAGGTGTGGATTCACCGACCGGCAGACCAAGCCGACCGTCTCGAGCAGCTTTGACACGCCCTGAAGCGCGAGAAAATGCGCCTGCATGGGCACGAAGACTTCACGGGCCAACGCGAGCGCATTGAGCGTCAGCAGGCCGAGCGAAGGCGGGCAATCGATCAGCACGAAGTCGTACTGGTCCGCGATGAGCGAGAACTTCCGCCGCAAAATCTGCTGCCGATCCGCATCGTTCGCCAATTCCGTCTCCGCCGCAGCAAGATCGACCTCCGCCGGGATGACATCAAGGCTTTCGCGCACGTGGACGACCACCTCTGCGGCATCGCAATCAGGATCGACGAGCAGGTCATACACCGACCGCGCATCGTCGCCGAGGTCGACGCCGAGATGCAACGTCAAATGGGCTTGCGGGTCGAGGTCGATCAGGCAGACACGCCGGCCAGACTCGGCGAGCGCTGCGCCGATGTTCACGGTTGATGTCGTCTTGCCGACGCCGCCCTTCTGATTGAGTAGCGCAATGGTGCGCGGCTGAGCCATGACTGGAAGTATATCGGACGATTCAGTCAAACTGCCGCAGGGTCGAGAGATCTCAAGAACAAAGGCCTGTTCGATTGAAAGATAAAGCGGCGACCGTTACTGGTCGCCGCTCGATCTACTGTTGTGTTGAGCGAGCGTAGTTACCGCAGGTAAGCAGCCCCACCCTGCAATGTGTCGGTGAGACCAGGGAAGAGCAGGTCTTCGTTCTCCTGCTGAATGATGATCTCTGGCCGGATAAGGATGAGCAGGGACCGCTCGTCCTTCGAGGTGACGCGGTTTGTGAAGAAGCGATTCACGATTGGAATCTTTGAGAGCACCGGAACACCTGATTCAACCTCGATCTCATGCACTGTTCGAGCTCCGCCCAGGAGCAGCGTACCTTTGTCGGGCACGGACACTGCGGTGCGGATGTTCTGGCCGGAGAGGACAGGCAGTTCGAAGTCGCCTTCGAACGGCAGACCCGCGCCGCCGCCAAAGCCAGTGCTCGACGCCTGGGCTCGGGTTGTCGCCGTGCGCATTTCGACGAGCTGCGCGGAATCGAAGTACACAACAAGGTTGACATAGCGCCGATCTGCGGAGGCAACGCCATGCACCCGAAGAACGAAACCTTCGAACACACGATCCGGAATCGGCCGGAAACCGATGCCGCCTTCACCGACGATCAACTGCAGGTCAGAAACGAAGGTCGTGCCGGTCGCTACCGCGATCCATGCCTCCGCGTTATTGAAGAACGTCAGTCGCGGCGCATTCAGCACGATGGCCCGGCGGTCAGCTTGCGTTGCCTCGATGAGCAGGTCAACCTGGATGTCGTCGAGGAACTGAATGCCGACCGCAAGTGCGGGGTTCGACATTGCCGTACCTGCGAAGGAGCCCTCAGCGAAATCGGCAAGGAGTTCGGTCAGGCCGAATGAGCCCTGTTGAGCCCCGATCGGCGACCAGCCACCTTGGTTACCGATTGGGGAACCGACGCCGCCGATTCCGTAGACGATCGACTCCGGGATACCATCGCCGTCATTGTCCACCGGGATGCCGACCATGTTGCCGGTCGGCACGGTATTGAACGGGAAGTTCAGGTTGCCGTCTTCATCGAAGACATCGTCAAAACCGCCGAAGATGATGGGGTTCTTCGGCATGCCCTGACCGGGATTGAAGAAATCGCTGAGTTGGAAGTTCGGATCGACGGCCTTGGCGGCCTGGAACATGGTGTTGTTCGTATTGAAGTAGAGATCGAGATCGATGCCGATCCGTTCAAACCAGTTCGTGGCAACTTCGAGCACGCGTGTTTCGACGTTGATTTGAAGGTCCTTGATCTCGCGGAGTTGAGCGAGCAGGCCCTTGATCTCTCTGTGATTAGTGGGCGTCTGGGTGACGATCAAGTTGCCATTGAGCTCCTGAATCGTTCCGGATTGCATGCCGCCCATGTCGCGCCAGCCGTCGATGGGGTCGACGTTCTCCTGGATGATCATCACGATCTGCTCGACGAGCTCCTCGCGCGTCATGCGTTCAGGGTCTTCTTCTGGATCGCCAAACAACTGGCCGCCGCCACCGCCACCACCGCCGCCGCCGCCACCACCTCGACCACCGCC
>CAZFZT010000061.1:0-21579 GCA_964523675.1 uncultured Isosphaeraceae bacterium | reverse complement strand
GGCCGCTCGTGGGGCGGCATGGCAACATGGCTCAGGACCATCTTCGCGAAAGTCATGGCGAGGCCGCCCGCAACCAGCGCCCAGACCGACGGCGCGAGCAGACCCCAGACGATCATCGTTCCAATGCCGATCGCTTGCGATGACATTTCGATCCGCGCCAGTCTGCCGAGCGAGAGGCGGCGATTGAGCAGAAAGAGAGCAGGAGAGTTGAACCCCGCGATCGTCGCAGAGAGCCCCGCCACCGGCAGCAGGTAAACCAGCGCGGCGTACGTCTGGTCGTTTCGCGCAAAGAAGGCGGCAATCGGCCAGGCGAGAGCGCAGCAGCCGAGCCACAGCACGAAGCCGCGGATGATCTGAATCGTCCAGGCGGTTCGCAGGTAATCAGGCGTGACGCCGCGCTTGTTCTGAATGATGCTTGGACCGATGCCGATGTCGGAGAACATCGAAAGGCCGTGCAGGACCGTGTTGACGAGCAGCATCAGACCGAAGGCCGAGGGCGCCAGCAGCCAGGCGAGGACGACATTGCCGCCAAGCCGCATGGCCTGCCCCGCGCCGTAGCCGATCATCACCCAAAGCGATCCTGCTACCGCAGCTGTTCGCACGGAACCGGAGGTGCTTCGGAGTTCATCCTCGGCATGCGGGGCCTGTCGAGGGTGAGCGGCATCAATGGTGGCGGTGACTTGCGTCACGGAACTGGAAAGGGGACGGCCGGCTCTTGCCGGTCGTCCCCATGGTTAGTCGAAGCTTTGATAAAGGAATCTGGAATCAGAACCGAAACGTGAGCAGCGGCTCAATTGGCGGCTTCAACCGAAACGCCGTATGACGTTCTCACCGCTCTGTTGACTGCACCTGCAGTGAACTCGGGGCGCCAGTTCAATCGCGACTGCTTGCGGGCCTCAGAGAGAAACGCCTCGATACCGCCGGAAAGTCCAAGACATTCCATGTACTCCGGAATGCCGGCGGCCGAACCGTCTTCGCACGATGTCGTCGGTTCAGCAGAGCCCCACGACGCGCCGGACTCGCCGCTGGCAGAGACCCATCCGTTGAAGGACGAGCCGGGGTTGAAGGCGGACGATGAAGCGCTGAAGTAGGTGTTGGAGTTGTACGCGAAGGCACCGAGCGAAACGTCGTGGTAGAGCAGCGTGTCGCCGCTGTGGTGTTGGAAACTATTGTTCTTCACGGTGATGTTGCCGCCCGGCGAGCCGCCGAAGCGCGCAGCGCGCCCGCCCTTCCAATCATAGATGACGTTGTCGCGGATGGTGAGGTTCTTGTAGTCGTAATCCGCGAAGATGCCGTTGACGTTGCCGGTGCCCATCTCCTGGCGGGCGATGATGTTGCCGTACGCTTCAACGCCGTCAACCTTCTGGAACCAGATGCCGAATCCGCGCGGGGAGCCGTTGATGTCATGCGAGTCGAAGACGACGTTGTAGCGCACGTGCCCGGTCGCTGCGTCAGAAGGCCAACTGGCCTGGAAGTGGCCGAAGAGAATGTTGGTGGGATTGCGCAGGAGGAGGTTGTTTTCGCACAAGCCGCCGGTGCGCTGTTGAATGCCGGTCGCAGAACCGCGGGCCACGATGTTGCCTCGGACAACGACATTCGTGGACTCGCCGTACTGAAGGTACATGTTGTGGTTGTAGATCGTGGCATTGGCGCCGCTGATGTCCGGGTTCCAGCCGTTGTGATCAAAGACATTCTCCTCGATCAGCAGGCCATGCACACCCTTGGCGTAGATTCCCTGTGAGTGCGAGGATGTGGACCACGAATCGACAATGACGTTGCGCCGAATCTGTACGTTCTTGAGGACGCTGCCGTTGTTCGTCTGGAATGCCATGTTGTCGCGATAGCCGCCGATGTAGCAGTCTTCCACAAGGAAGTTTTCGGTGTTTGCCAGCCAGCGAATGGCGCGAGGTGTGTCGCCGGTCCCCCGGTTGTACGGTTCAAAGTGGAGTCCGACAAAGGCGAGGTGCTTATGCGTGCCGTTCACTGAGGAGATGGCCATGCTGTCGCCGGGGCTGAGGATCTTCGGCCGTTGAGTGGATTCGCCGTAACTCGACACCACCATCGGCTCATCGCCGGAACGGCCGGAGCGATCCCACCCATGTTTCAATGATTGGTTCGTGAACGTGTCGCCGCGCTTCAGGAGCAACCAGTCCGGATGGCCGTTCCGAAGCAGCGCGTAGCCCTTTGCGAGGGTTTTGACTGGCGTTTGCGGCGACATGCCGTCATTACTGTCGCTGCCTTCCGAATCACTGACATAGATGATCCGTGAATCGGCGCTCGGAACAAGCGTGGTCCAGCCGCTGCTCTCAAGCGATGCCGCGGCCTGGTGAGTCAGGCCCGCACAAAGCAGCAGGGCGGTGAGCGCAATAGCGCACGTCATCGCGCCGTTGCGCGATCGGCGCGCCCCTTCTCCTGCGCGGCGGCCAGGATTGGAAACAGGTGTGATTGTTGATTGAGCAACTGCCGTGCATGGTGAGGCCTTGACCCTGAGGCAGCGGATCCCCTTCTTCAGTGCAGAAAGTTTCATACACAAACTCCTGGTGCGTTCGACGCGAAAGGATTGCTTCGGAACCGGAACGGCAAGCCGGCGGCTCGCAAAGCGGGCGTGAGGACTCCTTTCGGAGGAACGCGTCAAAAGGATCGCATATTTTTCCCATCTTGTCTAATTTGCCTAGATTGTGTATATGCAACCGCATATGCCGCCGCTGGCACACTGAAAACGGGGGGGCTGGAAACAAGACGGGGCACTGAGAAGGGAACCGCGCGCGCAGGGGGGGGGGGGGGGGGGGGGCGAGGGGGGGGGGGGGGGGGGCGGGGGGGGGCGGGAAATTGAGCCACGCTTCGGCAGTTTGACCGTTGTGCCTGACGCATGAAGCGCGGGCTTCGCCCCCGTCAACTTACGCATCAGTAAGCGACTTCTTCCGAAGCTTGACTTCACCGCGGTACTGCCGAAAACGAACAAAGCGAGCAGGACCACAATCGCCACACTCATGCTACCATCCTCCGTCATCCGTTCCGTAGGAACGTGACAGGCAGTTGGATGTCACACATGACAAGAGCCGCAATACGTTGTGTAGCGGCGGCAGTGGGATCAACTCGATGCTTGCAGCGCGCCGTGGGTGCGGCCGCGCTGCGGTTGCGGTTACAGCATGCACAGTCGTTTCCGAGGCGCGGCTGCCTCGTGGCGGTGCGTGATCGCGCGCGATTCGTGATCGTGTCGCTCGTTCTCCTTTGCATGAGCGCGCACGTGATCCAAGCCGCCGAGCCGCCGCCGCTCCTTGATGACGAGCTTGACCCACAGCTGATCGAGACGATCGAGTTTGAAGATCTCTTTGGCATCCCGATCGCGCCGGTGCAGGGTGTGGCCGGCGTTCCACAACCGCTCCTTCAGACGCCAAGCGCCGTCACCGTCTTGACGCGCGAAGACATCCGTCGAACCGGTCATCGCTCGCTCGCCGAAGCATTGCGGCTGGTGCCGGGCATGTTCGTCGGCCGCAGCGAATCGCATACATGGCGCATCGGGCCGCGCGGCTTCTCAGGGTTGCTCGCGCCCCGCAACCTCGTGCTCAGGGATGGCCGAACCGTCTACGACCCGCTGCACGGCGGCACCTTCTGGGAAGTGCAGGAGGTCATCTTTGAAGACCTCGACCGCATCGAAGTCATTCGCGGCCCGGGCGCCACGCTCTGGGGGGCCAACGCTGTCAATGGCGTCATCAATGTCATCACCAAATCCGCCCATGAAACACAGGGGCTTTACATCTCGGGCGGCGGCGGCACCTATGAACGAGCGTTCACCAGTGTCCGGTACGGCGACAAGATCAGTGAAGACACGGCGTTTCGGGTGTATGCCAAATACTTCAATCGCGACCGCTTCCGCTCAGGCACCGCTGAGGCGCATGACGACTGGTCGATGGCCTTCGGCGGCCTGCGCATCGACCACAAGATCGACGACAACACAACCTTCACCGTTCAGAGTGAAGGGTATCACGCGCCCACCATGGGCGAGTTCGCAGATGGTATGGCCAGTGACAGGCGCATCAGCGGCGCGCATGTCCTGCTCCGACTGGCGCATCAACTCCCTGATGCTGAAGGCAATGGATGGAGCGTGCAGGCGTATTACGATCGGACGAATCGCGAGCAGGCAGCTGGACGTGTGAGGCGCGACACGTTCGATATCGACTTTCGCCATTACTTCACATGGGGGAACGGCCACCGCTTCATCTGGGGAATCGACAACAACTTTACGAGCGATCGCACACAAGCCGGCAGCATCAGCTTTGATCCACGCACCCGCTCACTCAACCTCATCAGCGCTTTCCTGCAAAACACGTTTCAGATCGTGCCGGAGCAGTGGTTCCTCATGCTTGGCACGAAGCTGCATTACCACACGTACACCGGGTTTGACATTCAGCCCAGCGCGCGACTCTGGTGGACGCCTGATGAGCAGCAGACCTTCTGGGCGGCGGTGTCACGACCGGTGCGCATTCCCTCGCGCCTCGAGGAAGAGGGACTCTTCGCCGGGATCGATCGAACGGCATCCAGCGACCTCGACGTGGAACGCCTCACGGCCTATGAACTCGGCTACCGCACTCGCATCTCGCCTGAACTCACGGCCGACGTCGCATTGTTTTACCACGACTACTCACGCCTCGTTGTCGTCGTACCGCCGTTGCCTGGTCCCGTCACCAACCGGGGGAGCGGCGAGTCCTATGGCGTTGAACTTGCGATCGACTGGGATGTTGCGGAGAATTGGCGCCTCGGCGGCGGATATTCGTTTGTCCGGCAAAATGTCAGCGGGCCCGGCCTCGATCTTGAATCGGGGACGGTGCCGGAACACCAGGCGTTCATTCGTTCGCATCTCGACATCACGGACGACTTGTTCTTTGACACCGTCTTCTACTTCTATGATCACTTGCCCGCTGCCGGCGTACACAGCTACGGTCGCCTGGATGTCGGGTTCACTTGGCGAGCGCACAGTAACGTTGAACTGTCAATCTGGGGTCAGAACCTGACCGACAGCAGCACGGCTGAATCCTCCCTCGCCGGTGAGTTCCCGCGTGGCTTCTATCTCATGGGCACAATCCGTTATTGACTCCACGATGAGAGCACCGGTGATGAACACCTGGCGTCGACGACGTGCGGCACGATGTGCGGTCGGTCGTCGATCGTCTGCACAGTGGCCGACCACGTCGTTCGTTGTGCTCCTCGCAGCAGTCGCCGCATACGTTGCCGCGTGGAATGATGCGGTCCATGGCGTCACAGGGCAGTCAACTCGTCAGGATCGAACGGCGGCGCAGCGTGAACGGCTCGCGCTCGTTCGAGCTGGTGCGGTGCGCCATCTGCCCGGCCACACTGAATGGCCCGAAGGATCGTTTGAAGATCAACCGGATCGGAAAGCGCCGCTCATCATCCTGATGATCGGTCTCGATGGCTCAGGTTTCGAGCCGTACCTCGACGAGCTGCTCCATGACCACCGCGTGCATGACCGCAGAGTCATTGCGCGGCGGTTCAGGTGGCCGACCCCTCCCCCCGGAGCGGATGAACCTCGAGAGGAAGATGTTGAGGTGCTGCGTCGCCAGGCCCTTGAATCGCACGTCCTGTACATCGGACGGAGTGAAGCGCAGACAGGGCGCCTTGAGCAGATTCTCAATTGGGTTGAAGGGCGCAGTATCCTCACGCTCAGCGCTATTGACAATTTTGCTGAGAAGGGCGGCATGATCGGTTTCTCCAGCCGTCATAATCGCCTGGCGATGGACGCCAACCCGGAAGCCATACGCAAGGCCGACCTGCGGGTGAGCACGCGCGTCCTGCGCCTCGCCAGAATCATCACGCCGCCCGACGGTCAGTCTGCGAATGGAAACGGAGATTAGGAATGGAGATTAGGAATAGTGTCGGTATGAACTGTATCTCTCTTGTGAAGTGACCCATCGATGTTTCTGAGCCAGTTCCGCTCATTTCAGGCGAAGTTGCTGGTGCTGGTGATGCTCTCCAGCGTGCTGTCGGCTGTGCTGGTGGGATCGGTGCTCCTGGCGCGGGAGTATTCCGGCGCGCGGAGCACCACCATCAACCAACTCGCGACAACCGCGCGCACCCACGCGTACAACCTGGACGCAGCGGTGCAGATGAACTATCCGCATGAGGCGGCCGACATGCTGGCTTCGCTTGCGGAGGTCGAGAATCTCGGCGCGGCACGGGTGTACGACGCCGAAGGCCGGCCGTTCGTGGAGTATCGCCGCCCGGAGGATCCGGTCGAGATGCCCGGCGCCGCGCCCCAGGGCGACTACACGGAGGGCGACTGGTACTTTGTGGTTGAGCCGATTCTTCACGAAAGCGAGCGCGTCGGCACCCTGGCGATTGCGTATGACATGAACGCCATCGTTGCTCGTCGCAGAGCAAGTGCGGCCCTCACGGTTCTGCTCGCACTGATCGCGGCGGGCGTCGCGCTCGGCATCGCGCTGCGCTTGCAGCGCACCGTCACCGGACCCATTCGGGAACTCTTGGGCACGGCGCGTCGCGTCTCACATTCCCAGGACTATTCGGTCCGGGCGCGGAAGTATGAAGACGATGAGCTTGGGCAGTTCACGGATGTCTTCAACGAGATGCTCAGCCAGATCGATCGTCACAGCGAAACCGTCAGGCAAGCCAACGAACGGTTCCGCACCGCAGTTGAAGCGTCGCCCAATGGCATGGTGATGATCGACGAGCAGGGCAAGATCGTGCTCGTCAATGCACAAACCGAGCAGCTCTTCGGATACGGCCGCGATGAGTTGATCGGCCGAAGCGTTGAACTGCTTATCCCCCAACGCCTTCACGAGTACGCACACTTTCATGAGGTCTTCCTCGAGAACCCACAAGCGAGGTCGATGGGAGCAGGGCGTGAGCTCTTCGGATTGCGCAAGGACGGCTCGGAGTTTCCCGTCGAGATCGGGCTCAATCCCATTGCGACCGAGCAGGGCCTGCGCGTCCTCGCTTCAGTTGTCGATATCACCCAGCGCCGCGCGGCAGAGAGCGCGGTCCGCGAAAGTGAAGAACGCCTGCGCACCTTGATGAACGCTATCCCGGCCATCATCTGGACGGCGGATGCCGACGGCGCCGCAACCTCTTTCAACAATCAGTGGTTTGAGTACACCGGCCTCAGCGCAGCAGAGTCGCTTTCAGGCCTGCGCCGCCGCATTCAGGCGACGCCACCGAACGGCGAGCCGAATATTGAAGCCAATCCTCTCACGCGCGGTTGGATGAGGGCTGTTCATGACGATGATCGTGAAGTCTCCGCAGGGCGGTGGCAGAGTTCGGTCGAGCAGGGTGTTGATTTCGAATGTGAGTTACGACTGCGCAGGCATGACGGCGCCTATCGCTGGTTCCTTATCCGCGCGCTGCCGCTGCGCGATGAGCGGAACACCATCACCGGCTGGTTCGGGACGACGACCGACATTGAGGATCGCAAGCTCGCCGAACAGGAGCGTGATGAATTGCTCGCCAGCGAACGCGCCGCCCGCAGTGAAGCAGAACGCGCCAGCAAAGCCAAGGACGAATTCGTCGCGACGCTGTCCCACGAGTTGCGCACGCCGATGACCGCCATTCTCGGATGGGCGCAGATGCTGCGCAGCGGCAACCTGCCCGCCGACCAACAGGAGCAGGGCTATGACATCATCCTCCGAAATGCCCGCGTGCAGACGCAGCTCATCGAAGACCTGCTCGACATGAGCCGCATCATGTCCGGCAAGATTCGCCTCGAGGTACGCTCGGTCGAACTGCCGACTGTGGTTGACGCTGCCATCGAAACCGTTCAACCCGGTGCACAGGCCAAGGAGATTCGGCTTGAAACGAATATCGATCGCAACATCGCACCGATACGTGGTGATGCCGATCGACTCCAGCAGGTCATTTGGAATCTGCTCTCCAACGCGATCAAGTTCACGCCCAGAGGTGGCCGCGTCGCGGTCTCACTTCAGCAAGTTGAATCCCACATCGAGATCATTGTCCACGACACCGGGGAAGGTATCAGCGAGGAGTTTCTGCCGCACATCTTCGAGCGCTTCAGACAGGCGGATCCTTCCACGACTCGGCGGCACGGCGGCCTGGGGCTGGGACTTGCCATCGCCAAGCAGCTCATCGAGCTCCACGGCGGCTCCATCACAGCCGACAGCGAGGGTGAAGGACAAGGGACAACGTTCACGATCCGCCTGCCCGTCTCCGTCGTTCGCGCCACTGCCGACGACGACCTGCTTGACGAAGAGTTCACACGAGGCGCAGGCAAACGCATTACCCGCACACGGCAGCGCGGTCTGATGGCGCAGCGCGATCGGTCTTCATTGACCGGCGTCAGGGTACTGATCGTTGAAGATGAGCCCGACGCGCGGCAGTTGATCTCAAGCGTCCTCTCCGCTCAAGGCGCAAGCGTGGAGTCAGCCGCGTCAGGTCTTGAGGGCCTCGATCGGCTCGGCACCTTTCGCCCGGATGTCGTGGTCAGTGACATTGGGATGCCGGAGATGGATGGTTACGAGTTCATTCGATCACTGCGCTCACGGCCACGCGAGGAAGGCGGAAGAGCGCCGGCTGTTGCGCTGACGGCGTTCGCACGCACGGAGGATCGCACCCGTTCACTCCTCGCCGGCTACCAACTGCACGTGTCCAAGCCGGTCGATCCGGCTGAACTCATCGCCAGCGTCGCCAGTCTCGCCTCCATGGCCGAAAGCTACGACCGCGATCGGCTCGAGTAGAGCAGAGGGGCGAAGAGGCAATGGGGCGAAGGGATGTGATGCACCACGTCGGCTGGCGCATCGGCCGGTGTCTGCACCACCAATTCGTTCGACGCTTCTTGCTCGCAGACTCCGGCTCAATCACTGCCCAACTGCACCGGCGCCTGTGCGAGGTCTTCGGCGATGATCTTCACGATCCGCTCCTGGAGCGCGCGCGCTTGTCTGAGCGTTGCGGCGTCGGGAATGTCGTTGACGATGACGCTGAACGACCTTCGCCGGCCGTCGGCTCCGGTGACGAAGCCGCTCAATGAACTCACGCCATTGATATAGCCCGACTTGGCGTGGATGCGAGCTCCGGCCAGATCCTCGTTCCGAAACCGGTTGCGCAGCGTCCCCGGCTGACCCGGCTCCGCGAGCGATGCCAGATACAGTGGCCCCAGCGCGGAGTCATTGTGAAAGGTGTTGAGCCATGCGGTCAGCGTGGCGGGCGCGACTCGATTGTCGCGGCTGAGGCCCGAGCCGTCTGCAATGACGATTGACTTTGCCAGATTCGGACTTCCCAGCCGTTCGTGAATGGCGTGTCGGGCCACGGCAGCGCCGTTGATCCACGACCCCGGTTGCTTCGTCACTTCCGCGCCGCATCGTTTGAGCAGCGCTTCCGCATAGAGATTGTTCGAGTCACGATTGCAGCGCGTGATGGCTGTTGCAATCGAAGTCGAAACGATCGGCGCGATCGGCTCGCCTTCGGTGCGCGGTTCATCCCGATCAATGAGACGGAAGGAGTGAACCTCCACGCCGAGACTCTTGAGACGATCCATGAACATCCGGCCGAAGAACTCCGGCATGTTGTGAACGGTGACAGGCACCGGAGCGCGATACTCGAACTTCACGTTACCGTGAAACCGCATGCGGTTGGAGCCGGCCGCGCGAGCAATCCATGCGGTGTTGGAGTCATCAGTGCCGGTCTTGCTGGTGCCGCTGTTGGAAAGGTCGAGCCACGATGCGCGGGGGACGAAATGGCTGATGTTCGGCCGGCTGCCTGGGATCGGCTTCGGAAAGAAGTGCAGGATGTTCAGGTGAAAGTTCAACCCGGCGACCTCCGCGCAATACCTCCGATTGAGCTGATCAGCCGGCCATGTGGGATGGATGAACTCGCGATCAAACACGCGGTCGTCGATCAACAGTTCATCGATCTGCGTGAAGCCCGCGTCTTTGACCGGCTCCGTCCACAGCGCGAGGAATTGTTCAACGTCGATCCCGACATGTTCGCCGACCTGTGTGAGCTCAAGCAGCTCCGGGTCGGCAAAGGCAGGGTCGCCGTCTGCAAGAACGATAAGACGATTGCCATCGCGCAGCAGGCGAGTTCGAAAGGCGAATTCGCCGCCAAGAATGTGCAGCGCGACGCCGGTGGTCAGCAGTTTCATATTGCTTGCCGGAATGAGCGGCTGGGAGCCGTTCATATCGACAAGTTCCGCCCCTGAATCTGCGTCGCGCACGCTGATGCCGTAGGTCGCCGGCCCAAGCGCGGTGGAGCGGACGGCCTTCTCAACGTCGAGGCGCAGGTCAGCGTGCGCTGCGCATCCGATCAGCGCAACAGTCAGAAGCAGCATCACCACGTACTGAAGGGACAAGCTCAAGCGGCGGCCGCACGATTCCACTGATTCAACGGATGGCATGATGAAGCATGGTATCGGATGTCCCCCGTGCTGCCCTTGAAATGACGACGTTCAACCCTTACAGCTCCACGACGGCGGCGCTTATGATGCCGGGCGATTGGCGGAGCGCTTCGAGCAAACTCTTGTCGGGCGCCTCATCCACCTTGAGAATCATCATGGCGTTGCGTGGGGCCTGTGCGTGTTCGCCCGGCTTGCGGCCGATCACCATCTCCGCGATGTTGACGCCCGCATCACCGAAGAGCTTGCCAACCAGCCCGATTCGGCCCGGTTCATCGACGTTCTCCAGCAGCACCATGTGGCCGGCCGGAATCATGTCCAGCGCGAACCCGTCCAGATTCGTAATGCGCGGCGAGCCATCGCCGTAGATCGCCCCCTCGACACGTCGCGGCGTCTCCGAACGACGATCGAAGACCTCGATCGAGAGTCGATCATCTCCCAGATCCGTCGCAATCACGGTTTCGGTGTCGATTCGGCGCTGCTCCGCAATGAGCGCGGCGTTGACGACGTTGATCGGTTGATCGAGGTGCGTGCGAAGCACATCAGCAAGCGCGAACCGCGCGATTGCATCCGCGCGACCGGCAAGGTTCTCGCCGCGCATCGTCAATCGCACCGAGCGCAACTGGATGTCATCGGCGATGGCGAAAAGCAGCGTCACCATGCGAGAGGCAAGGTCGGTGAAGGCGCGCTGTCGATCGGTGAGGTCGAGCCGCAATTTCCCCACGTTGACCATGCCTTCAACGGGCTCGCCCCGCAGGTAATTGAGCATCGCCTTGCAGGCGTCAATGGCCACCGCCTCCTGCGCCTCCACGGTTGAGGCGCCAAGGTGCGGCGTCAAAAGGATCTTCGGATGATTCCGCAAAGGATCATGCTCGGGAGGCGGCTCCTTCGTAAAGACGTCAATGGCCGCCCCTCCACACTGCCCGGACTCGATCGCCTTGAGCAATGCGGCCTCATCGACGATGCCGCCTCGTGCGGCGTTCACCACCATCAGACCCGTGCGCGCTTTGGCGAACTGCGCTTCGCCCAGCATATTTGCGGTGGATTCAGTCTTGGGGACATGGAAGCTGACGATATCGACTTGCGAGATGAGTTCATCGAAGGAGGCGACCAGCCGTACTTGCCCGTCGAGAGCCGTGTCAGCGTTGACAAAGGGGTCGAAGCCGACGACGTTCATGCCGAACGCCAGCGCACGTTGAGCCACAGTCTGGCCAATGCGCCCCATGCCGACAACGCCGAGCGTCAACCCGTGAAGTTGCCTGCCCGTGAACTTGTTGCGGTCCCATCCGCCGCCAGCCATTGCTGCATGACCCCACGGAACGTTCCGTGCAAGGGCGATCATCAACGCAAACGCATGCTCTGCGGTTGTGATCGTTGAGGCGGAGGCGGAGTTCATCACGGCGACGCCGAAGCGCGTCGCGGCATCAAGATCGATATTGTCAACGCCCACACCAGCCCGGGCGATCGCCTGCAGCCGTGCATGACCGTTCGACATGCACTTCTCAAGCACATCACCCGTTACCTTGACAGCCGAACGGACGACGACGCCATCATGTTCACGCAGCGCCGCGGCAAGGTCATCCGCTTCCCAGCCGGTCTGGATAGTGACATCGGCCCCCGCCGAGCGCAGCAGTTCCGGTCCCTCAGGCGCAAGCTTGTCAGCAATGAGAATCTTCATGGATGGTGATATCAACGTGCGGCGGTGGAATCAAATGACAAGCCGGGCCGGTTCACTGACCTGACCCTTGCGAGACATCAGCCATCGAACAAATCAGGCGCCGGCTTGTGTCAATTCACGCATCCGGGCATTGATTCGGGCGGCCTGGATGCTTGAGAGGGTTCCCGCCACACCGCCGGCGACACCGATGATCGATCCGCCAATTCCGCCGGTCCAGGCCATCAGCCGCGACAGCTCCATCTCTTGGAAGACGCTGCGGCTCATCAGCGCGGCTGCTCCAAAGCCGATGCCGAACATCAACAACATGACCCAGCCAAAGCTGATGAACAGCCACGCTCGTTGCCTCCGGCGGCGGGCATAGAGCGCGACCAATTCCTCGGACCCGGCTGGATCAAGCGGCTGCGGTTCCCTTCGATCGAGCCGCAGTGACAGCGCCAAAGCTCCGGGAATGACGACGAGCGAACCGGCTACAAGAACAGCCGTCAAACCCATCCGTCGGCGAAACCCAAGCGCTGCATCGCTGGACAGCAGGACGTTCCAATCAACCATCAGAACAATCGCAATGCAGATCGTTGCCCACAGGATCCATAACGACCAGATCGCCCATTGCGGCGCAGCGGATCGCGCCGGTCGTGGCGCAAGCGAGGCGCTACGAGCGGCGACATCTGGCGGCGGAGTTGAAATCCAGTCCGGATTCTTCGATCGCATCAGCCGTCCCCAGAAGCCGAAGAAGAGTGGAAAGAAAAGCATCCAGCAGAACGATGCAAGGCGAGGCGATGCAAGCGCGTACACAGCAAGCCAGACACCGATCGCGCCCGCTGTCGCAAGCCAGAGCGCGACCGTAAGTCGCCGGGCCTTTGCAGGATCAATATCAGCGCGGCGGTTCGTCGGAATGAGCGTCATAAAGACGGCAGGGAACAGCAGCATTGTGAGAGGAAAGACGATGTTGAACCACGACATGTGAGAACGCTCCTTATCTGCCCGCCGCCGGCGTCTGCGGCCAGTACACGTTGATGATTCGATCGAAAATCTGCTGAACGTCGTCGCGCTCAAGTCCGGCGAGTTTCGCGGCAGCAAACGTGTCATCGATCGACGCCGCTATTCGCCGCTGCTTGGATGCACGGCTCTCGGCCCGCGTCTCCCGATCGGCTTGCACCACAGTGCCACGACCGCGCACGGTGCTCACGAGACCATCGCTTTCAAGGGCTCGATACGCCCGCGCCACCGTGTTCAGATTGACGCCGAGGTCACCTGCGAGCTGACGCACCGGCGGGAGTTCGTCGCCGGGGACAACCTTCGATGCAGCGATCATCCGCCGCAACCCCGCCAGAATTTGATCCATGATCGGGACCGGGTCATCAAGGCGAATCGTCAGCATGGAACTATTGTATCATACTTTGATACAAAGTCAAGGGCGGGGCGACAAATCCGCAAGTCCACAGGTCCACAGGTCCACAGGTCCACAAGTCCACAAGTCCACAGGTCCACAGGTCCGCAGGTCCACAGGTCCACAAGTCCTCAGGTGACCATTTGCGCAGCGCGCGGAACAACGCCGATGGCTCGACTTCTGCCGCTACCATTGGCGTTTTGTCCAGGTATCGCGGGGAGCGAGGGCGTTCCGTTCGCACTCCTCACGCCGATTTGATTGAATCAGCGGCGGGGCTGACTGATGACTTCATTGCGGTCCGCAAGAAGTTCTTCACGTGCATCCTGATTGATGTCGCGCATCGCCCAGACCACACGCCTGCTCACGCCGCGATCCATCAGCCACTGCTCCTGATGTTCCGTGAGCTCAAAGACGAAGTCGGTTGCTTCGAGGCGCCTGATGATTTCATCGTCAATCAGGCCGGCTTCGTCCATGGCGACGACTTCATCAAGGGTTACGAAGCCGTCGTTGTTGAGGTCGGCCGTGGTGGTTCGCCGCGCATCTTCGGGTCTTGCTGGATCTTGGGAAGCATTCCGTGCCGCTTCTCTCGCAGATTCGCGGTCATCTTCGCGGACATTCTCGATGTGCGTTCCGATGAGGTAGCCGCCGCCAGCGCCGAGCGCAGCTCCGATGAGGCCGCCGAGCAATCGATTGTCCTCAGCGATCAACGCGCCGAGCGCGGCTCCACCGATACCGCCGATGACCGCTGACTGGGTTTCGGTGTTGCCCGGAAGGGACTCGCAGGATGTCATCGGCAGCGCGATGATGGGCACGAACAGAACGAAACAAATGGCAATTCGCGTGAACATGACGTGGTCTCGCATTGAGCAGTTCTCAAGTCGTGGTTGGCAGAGGGCCACTCCCTCGACCTGAAAAAACGCTATGCCCCGGCGAGGCGATATGTCATGTCGAGATGCTTGATCGCTGCGTGAATACAGCGTCGTTCGCACGAATCACGCCTGATGGGTTCCTTGACGAGCAGCGCTTACTTCCAGCCGGCGATCTCTTCTTTGATGCGCGGCCGCCTGAACCAGATAAGCAGGAAAATCGGCAGCGCAACGCCGATGGCCAAACCGAGCAGGATGCCGACAACCATGAACACCTGCATGAACTTGGCCATTTCAGGCGGCCCTTCCTCAGCCATGAGCTGCAACTGTTGCGACTGCATCTCGATAGCGGGATAGATCACGGCGAGTTCGTAGACGATCTTCAGAACCGCCCACACAACGCATGTCTTTACGCCCCAATGTTTGCGCCGCATCAGACCGCCGGCCCCGACAAGCAGCGCGATGCTCAGCAACAGCCACACGATTGAGCTTGAGATGACAAACGCACTGCTTTCGGCAAGCGCCGCATCAAGGGCCGTAGCGTCATCGTCGGGGATCACTTCCCAGAGAGCGTTGCCAAAGGTCACGCTGCCGATATTGATGCACGCGCCCAGCAGCGACATGATGCCGAACACCAGCGAAATGATGGCGAGGACCATCGGCCAGACGGATTGCGTCTGCTTTGTCATCTCGCCGCGCACCGTCGGTGGAACGCGAACGGTCGGCGGCGACTCTTCCACGTGATGTTGCGCCGGCGTGCCTTGATGATGTTGTTCGTTTTCCGACATGCGTGGACCCTCACCTCTTAGAACTGCCGCAGAAACCGTGCATCGTTTTCAAAAAGCCAGCGAATATCCGCGATGCCATACTTGCGCATGGCGATGCGCTCAATGCCGAGCCCGAACGCGAATCCGGTCCACTGCTCCGGATCGTAACCGACCGCTTCGAAGACGTTCGGATCGACCATGCCGCACCCGCCGAGTTCGACCCATTGGTATTTCCCTTTGACCTTCATCTTCATGTCCACTTCGGCGGACGGTTCGGTGAAGGGAAAGAAGCTCGGGCGCATGCGCACCTCCGCTTCAGGCCCGAAATAGGCCCTTGCGAATTGAAAGAGCGTGGTCTTCAAATCCACCATGGAAACGTTGCGATCGACATAGAGCCCCTCGACCTGATGAAACATCGAGAAGTGCGTGGCGTCATGCGTGTCCGGCCGATAGACGCGCCCGATCGCAATCACCTTCAGCGGCGGCTTGACCTTCTCCATGGTGCGAATCTGCACCGTCGAAGTCTGCGTGCGCAGGAGAAGCAAATCACCAGCCGCTTGCTGCTGAGCACGCTCAAGATAAAAGTTGTCGATCGGGTCTCGCGCAGGATGATCCGGCGGAATGTTCAGCGCATTGAAGTTGTGCCACTCATCCTCCAGTTCCGGCCCTTGCGCGACGGAGAAACCCATGCGCGCGAAGACTTCCGTAATCTCGTCAATCGTCCGGCTCAGGACATGTCGCCGGCCGCGGTCCATCGGCGCTCCCGGCTCGGTGACGTCGACACCCGGAAACGCCGGTCCTTGCGATTGTGCGGCCTTTACCGCCTCGAGCTTCTCTGCGAAGGCGGATTCGAGCGCGGCTTTGACCTCGTTGAGCCGCTTGCCGACCAGCGGTTTCTGCTCACGCGGCACATCTTTGAGCATGGGCATCACCGCGCGCAGTCGTCCCTTCGTGCCGAGGTACGCGATGCGCCAGGTTTCCAGAGCATCTGCATCGCTTGCCTCGCGCAGTTCGGCCAGCGACTTTGACTCAAGTTCATCAAGCGTTGCAAGCATCGGCGAAGAGTTTAGCATCTCGATCGCTGCCACCCGCCCAAATGCCAAAGCCGACAGCCGACCGCCCCTCACCCCACAACATCCGGCAGATCGTCCATGCCGTCCGTGAGATTGCGCGGCCCCTCCTCCGTGATCAGAATGTCCGCCTCATAATGAACGCTGAGCGAACCGTCGGCTGTGAAGATCGGCCACTCCTTGCGGCCGCTTGTCGTTGCTCCTGTCCCGACCGCAAGCATCGGCTCCACAGCGATCAGACTGCCCGGCTGAAACGTCTTCCATGCATCCGGCCATTCGTTGGGATGAGTCGGCATGACATTCGAGATAAACGGCGGACCATGCAGTTTGCGGCCGTACCCGTGCCCGCCGAGGCCGCGAACCAGATGAAAGCCCGCTTCCTTCTCGACATACGTCTGCACAGCGCGTGCCCAATCGGCGAGCGGTTTGCCCGGCTGCATGGCCGCGATACCGCGCCGGAGTGATTCACGTCCCGCCTGCATCAAGCGCAGCGCCAGCTCATCAGCGGATTCGATGGCATACGTCCATGCGGCGTCACCAATCCAGCCGCGATGCACCACGCCGACATCAATCGAGATGATGTCACCGGGATGCAGCGGCTCCGCGCTCATCAGATGTGTGCCATGCACGATGCAGTTGTTGACTGAGAGGCAGGAATGGCTCGGGAACGGCCGATGCCCCGGGATGCGATACCTCAGGAACGCGCTGCGGCTGTCGAGATCCTGGAGCGCTTCTGCAATGAACTGGTCGATCTGCGCGAGGGTCTGACCGGCGCGCAGGAAATCCGCCAATCGTTCGTGAACTCGAACGACGCACTGGGCAGCGTCATGGGCCGCTTCGATATCGTGGTCAGCGGTAACAACCATCGCGGGGATGGTAGGGGCAACTTCACCTGCGTCAAATGAAATCTGATAGCTCAATCGATGCGTGGTCAGATGAGACGATCAGCCGTCGGCTCGATTGAGCCAACCGCCGTGTCGCTGCGACCCGAGACGAGCCGGCCGCCCAGAATGACCGCGCGCGGCCCCGCGGACGCGAACTCATAGGCCAGCTCGCGTTCGTCGGTCGTATCGAGAATCTGCACATCCGCGCGCTTGCCCGCTTCAAGCGAGCCCACTTCATCCTGTAGTTCGAGCACACACGCCGCGTTGTAGGTCGCAGCGGTGATCGCTTCCGCAACGGTCATGCCTAGTTTGCGGCAGGCGAGCGCGATGGCGAAGGGCATCGAAGGCGTGGGCGCGGAGCCGGGATTGTAATTCGTCGCCAATGCGATCGCGCCTGCTGCATCGATGAACGCTCGCGCGGGGGCATAGGGCGTGTCAAGATGAAACGCTGTACACGGCAGCACCACGCCGATCGTCGCGCTTCGCGCAAGGTGCATGAGATCATCCGGCGTCGACGCTTCGAGATGATCAACGCTTCGGGCGTTCATCTGCACCGCAAGCTGCGTGGCGCCAAGTGAATTGAACTGATCGGCGTGGACACGAAGTGGACAACCATACTGCTGCGCTTCCTCAAACAGACGGCGCACATCATCGAGCGGCCACGCACCCTCCTCGCAGTACGCATCACAGCAGATCGCAGGAAACGCCGTCATTACCTCACGCAGTGTTTGCGTGATCGTTTGCTCGATGAAGTTCGGGTTCTCTGGATCGATCGCGTGGGCACCGAGGAATGTCGGCTGAATGGTCATCGGTCCCTCCGTGCGCAGCCGCTCGATCGCGCGGAGCATCTTCAGCTCGCTTGCGGTCTCAAGACCGTAGCCGGATTTGATCTCGACGGTTCCGGTGCCAAGCGTCGCCATCCGCGCAAGGCGCTGGCGGAGCGAACGAACCAGATCATCCTCACTTGCGGCTCGCACGGCGCGAACGGTGGACATGATGCCGCCGCCTTGTTTGAGAATCGAGAGGTAGCTGGCCCCGGCCAGGCGCTGCTCGAACTCGTCGAACCGGTTGCCCGCCCAGCACGCATGTGTGTGGCAGTCCACAAACGCCGGCATCACCACGCAGCCGGCCGCGTCGATGACCCCATCAGTCGCGCGCGCCGCCTCACCGGGAGGATCGCCTTCACCCACATGCGCGATCCGGTCATCTTCAAGCACAATGTAGCCCCGTTCGATCACCGCCAGATCCAGCAGGGCCGGCCCCCTGCGAACGTCGCGCTGCCCTGCGAGTGTGAGAATTCGGCCGTTGGTGATGGTCAAAGAGCCCATGACAACACTTTACACATCCATGCGCCATGCAGTATCATCCGAAGTGATGAATGAGGACATCAGCGATACCGCTCCGCCGGCTGCAGGGCATGCGATCTTTGTGCAATGCAAGCGGAGCGGCGGCGCGCTGATCGCCAAACTTCTGGGGCCCTCGATCGGTCAACGTGAAGCTCCGATCATCTCCAAGACGGTCCTGGCGGAACTGGAGCAGGAAGCGGAGCCGCCGCGCGCGGTCGTCCTTGATTTCCGCCGCATCACCTTCATCAACAGCATGGGTCTGGGCATGTGCATCGAGGTTCGCAACGCCATGCATCAGCGCGGCGGGAAGACGATCCTCTACTGCCCTTCGGAGCAGATCATGAGCGTCTTGAAAATGACGAAAATGGACCGGCTCTACACGATTGTTGATGATGAGGAGCGCCTTCGGAAGACGTTGCGAAGTTGATCCGCTCATCGCGCCTACGATGAGGGTCGCGCGTTTCCGCTCCGATACATTCTTCTGATCGATCGCCAGAGCGGCTGCCTGACCATCGCTGTCCATGCCCGTCCTCTCCATCAACAACATCCAGCACGCCTACGGCACGCAGGCGGTTCTTCACGGCGCAACCATGTCGGTCGAGCCCGGCGAGAAGATTGGCCTGGTCGGGCGCAACGGCTCCGGGAAGACCACCCTGATGAAGATCATCATGGGTGCGCTGAAGCCCGATAGGGGTACAGTCGCTCTCCAGCGCGGATCCCGGGTCGGCTATCTCAGCCAGGATCCGAACTTCGATCCGGATGAATCGCTGCGCGATGCAGCCGAGGGCGCTTTCGCTGAACTTCACGCGCTGCACCAGAGAGCGCATGAGCTTTATGACAAAATGGCGGAGGCGCAAGGCGAAGAACTTGATCGCCTGCTCAAGCAGCAGGCGCAGGTCGACGCGCAGATCGAGGCGGCAGGCGGGTATGCGATCGATCATAAGATTGAAGCGACACTCCACGGGTTGGGGTTCGATGATGCGCAGTTTGCGATCAAGACCAGAGATCTTTCAGGCGGGCAGAAGAATCGGCTGGGCCTGGCGCGATTGCTGCTCGAAGTGCCGGATGTGCTGCTGCTGGATGAACCAACCAATCACCTCGACATCGCCGGCCGCGAGTGGCTGGAAAAATTTCTTGCGGAGGAGTATCCCGGCGCGGTCATTCTCGTGAGCCATGACCGCTGGCTGCTCGACCGCGTGGTTAGCCGCATCATCGAAGTTGAGCGCGGCGTGATCCGTGAGTATCCCGGCAATTACGAGAAGTACGTCGCGCTGAGGCGAGAACGCCAACTGACCGCTGCGCGCGTCTTCGACAAACAGCAGGATCGCATCAGGCAGGAAGAGGAGTTCATTCGACGGTACAAGGCAGGTCAACGCGCCAAGCAGGCGCGAGGCCGGCAGTCGCGGCTTGAACGGTTCAAGGCCGACGAAGTCGTCGAGCGGCCGATCGAACTTGATGTGATGAAGCTGTCACTGCCCAAGGCGCCGCGTAGTGGCGAGCAGATCGTTGTCGCGGAAGGCATCAGCAAGTCGTATGGCGACCTCACGCTCTTTCATGATCTCAACATTGAGATCATGCGAGGCGATCGCATCGGCATCATCGGTCCAAACGGCGCGGGCAAGACCACGCTGGTGCGTACGCTCCTCGGGGAGATCGAACCGGATGAAGGTCGAACACGCCTCGGCTCGCGCTTGGTGATCGGCTACTACCGACAATTGCAGGAGCATCTCGACCTGTCGCTGACCGTCTGGCAGTACCTGCAATCAGTGATTGTGGGGCTTGACGGCCAAGCCAAGGCGTCGGAGCAGCAGGCGCGCGATCTCGCAGGCGCGTTTCTCTTTTCAGGGCAGGAACAGGACAAGGCGCTGGGCGACTTGTCCGGCGGCGAGCGGAGCAGGGCGGTGCTCGCGGGGCTGGTCGCCTCGGCCAAGAATCTGCTCGTGCTCGACGAGCCGACGAACCACCTTGACATTCCATCGGCGGAGCGGCTGGAGACATGCCTTTCCATCGATGGCGGCTTCGAAGGCACCGTTCTTCTCATCACCCACGATCGCGCGCTGTTGCAATCAACGTGTGACAAACTCATCATCTTCGACGGCGAGGGGAACGTGCGATTCTTCCACGGAACCTATACGGACTGGATGGAGAAGCAGCGCGCCAAGCCGGCTCCGGTTTCGCGCGAACGCAAGGAGCGTTCAGACGGCAAGTCGAGCAACGACACGCGCTCAAAGCGAAAGGCGTCTCATCCGTCAACAAAGAACCTCAAGCAGATCGAGCAGCGCATTGAACAGCTTTCAGAACGCATGGAAGCCATTGATCGCGAAATGCTCCAGCCGGAGGTGTATAACGATGGCTACCGCTGCAAAGCGCTGCAAGGTGAGCGTGCGAATCTCGAGCGAGAACTGCGCGAGCTGGAGGATGAGTGGATCTTGCTCGCTGAGACCTGAGCGTTCGGGACGAGAGTCACCTGTCACCGAAAGTCAATTGCATGAGCGCGACACCACCCATCATCGGGATCACCTGCGACATTGCTGATGATCGCTATGCGGTCCATATCGCCTATGCGCGCGTGGTGGATGAGTGTGGCGGCACGCCTCTCGTGCTGCCGTGTCTGACGCAGCGCATCGAGGAATACATGGCGATTTGCCGCGGCTTCCTGCTGACGGGCGGTGATGACCCAGCGATGGAGCAGTGGGGGATCGCCACACATCCCAAGGCAAAGAAGATCGACGCACAAAGGCAGAAGTTTGAACTTGATCTGCTCGACGCCCTTGCCGGCAGGCCGCACGTGCCGGTGCTCGGGGTGTGCCTGGGCATGCAGTTGATGGGGCTTCACGCGGGCGGGTCGCTCGATCAGCATCTTCCAGAGACGTTGCCAACGGCTTCACAGCATTGGGGACGTGTGCTGCATCCAATCGCCGGTGAACTTGGCCATGGGGAGGTGCTCAGTCACCACCGGCAGGCGATTGCTGATCCGGGAACACTGCGCGCGGTCGCCTGTGCGCCGGATGGCGTCATCGAAGCCATCGCTGCGGCGCACGGCGAGCGGCGTTTCTACCTTGGCGTGCAGTGGCATCCCGAGCGGACCGATGACGCAGTATTCGGTCGCGGCATGATCGAGCAGCTCATCAACGCAGCGCGCTGAGAAAGCGCTGTGTCCCGCGCACGTTCGGCACGAGCGGCTGCGCAGCAAACACCACGCAACGCTT
>CAZFZT010000060.1:0-22143 GCA_964523675.1 uncultured Isosphaeraceae bacterium | reverse complement strand
AGCGAGCCGCCGTGACCGCTGTGGAGGATCCGCGCCATCTGGGGCGGGTTGGCCTGTACGTCTGCGACGATGACATCCGGGTGTTGCACCGCCTGGATTGAATAACTCGTCGCGCCGAGTTCGGAGAGATCAACCACGAAGTAGCCGGGATCATCCAGTGCGGGTGATACGCCGTCGCACAGCGGGTCTTCATCCGGCGGAGGCGGGCACGGGCCATACGCGAGTTGCGCCCCGACGGGGCTCGGCTGACCGGTGACTGAAAAAAGTTTCATCGACCCCTTGAGCGTGCCGACTTCATCTTTCACACGTTGAGTGAATCCGAAACCCTCCGCGGCGTCGCCGAGGTCGATGGAGAGTGTTCCCGTACAAGTGTCAGACTCAAGAGTGAGCGGGAACGGGATGTTCGGCATCGGTGGCGCGATCGCCATCGTCGCGCCGTCAGTGGCGGTGTGATGGAAGCCGAAGACATGGCCCTGTGTGAAACTCACCTGGGCCGGGGCGAGGTCGGTGATGTGGATCGTTTCAAGCCCTGGTCCGCCGCCGGTGATGGATGTGCGGTTCTTGCCTTTTTGTGTGAACTTCATTTCCCCATCGCCGTTGCCGGGCGCGATGCGCAGTTCATCGCCCTGGAAGATTCCGACGCCGTCGATGGAGATGCTTACTGGCTCGGCGAAGCCGACGATCAGGGCCGGCGCATGTTGGCCGAAAGCATGTGAGGCGTCGGTGAGCGATTCGATCTGAACCGACGAGTTGGGCAGCGAAGCGACCGTGATGTTGGTCGCAATCGTAACTGCAAAGAAGGGCGCAACTGGAGACTTGCCCTTTGAGTCATGGATCGACACGATCATCTCATTCGTGTTCAGTTCAGAGAAGTCCGCACTGACGGCCAGCGCGCCGCCGCCTGTTCCTACAAGTGACAGTGACATGCCCAATGGACCACCGCAGTCGACGCCCTGCTCAGAACCGTTCGGGCACCAACTGTTCTTGATTTGGATGCCGTCGCCGTCGAGGTCGAGCACGATTGGGTCGAATCGTGTCTTGAGGCCGGGCTTGACGCTTCCTGCGAGGGCGTCTAGTTCGGTTGGCAGCCCGCCGGAGGATGCATCGGAATCAGGTCCGAACGTAACGCCGTCCTCACCGGAGGAGCCGATGTTGCTGACCGTCAATCCACAACATGGATCATTGTCTGGATCGCTCACCTCCGCTCCGACTAGTTGTGCAGCCCCGGCAGCGCGGACCCTGGCTTGAATATCCGCAGCGATGACCGCTTCATCCCGAATCGTGATGTTGCTTGCATTTGCGGCAGTGATCTCTACCGCCCCGATGAACATAACGACGTTTGGATGGTTTGAGGTGACGAGGATGGTGTCCGCTTCGATCATCTGACCCGCTCCCATGCCGGAAACTCCAGTGCCCTGAAAAAAATGAGTCCTGCCTACGAATGTTGTGTAATGCGGGTTCTCACGATGGTGAGAGATGCGCATCGGGACCGGCAAGCCATCGGCTCCGACGCCAGTGCCGAAGTCGCCCGTGAGAACGACATCAAGCGCGCCGTCGCGATTCATGTCGGCCACGAGAACGCCATTGCTCCATGCCTTGATGTTGATCTGGCAGTCGGGACAATTCGGCGCGAGGGTGAGGGCAGCATTGCCGCCGTCGGTTGCCGTGACGACCACAATAGTGTCAACTCCGTCGCCGCCGTCAATGCCAACGGGCGCGTTAATGTTCAACATCATCCCGGATGGCAGATTGCCCGCTTCGCCGAAGTCGATCTCGCCGGTCCAACCACGTATAAGATTGCCGCAACTCGCATCGGAGTCGCACGTACCGAAGCTATTGAGAGCAATGCGCACACCGTCGTTGCCGGAGGAGCCGATGTTGGAGATTACGAGTGAGTCGGGGATGCCATCGCCATCGTCATCCGGGTCTTTGATGTGCGCTTGGCCGAGGGCTTCGTGGAGCAATCCGCCGAAGTGGAGCGACTGCGGTTCCGGCGGCGTCTGATCGACAATCTGTCCACGAATCTCACCACCCTGAAAGGCGGTCGAGTGCACGTTGATGTACGTGTTGCCGTCAAGCACCGCTTGGATCTGCTCAGGCAGGAGTATGCCGAAGCCGGCGCCGGTTCCGCGCGTGCCGCCGGTGTGATTGAGCGTGAGGATGGGCGGGCCGTTGACGCCGGGCGGAGCAAGGTGAACGTGCGCAGCCGTTGCCTGCCCGGTAAGGCCGGCGTAGGTGCAATCAACATCGAGCGTTCGTGCGATATCGTCAAGGGTGACCGTACACTCGCCTGTCGCGTTGCTTGGCGTTGGCGGCACCTCCTGTGACGGTTCGAGGATGTGGTTGAAGACGAATGTGTCCGCAACAGCGCGGGTCGTGGATGAAAGTGCTGACGCCGCGAGTGCGACTGACAGCAGACATGCATGGCCTGCACGCTTGGACAGGGCGACTCCCGCTTCCTGCAACATGGCTTGATCTCCAATGAAGCCCCGAAACCCAACGTCGAGTGGTTTCATGGCAAGCGCGCATCGAATGCCGGCCTACCCTGCGGCTCATGCCGCGACACAACTCCAATGTAACTCCAAAACGAAAGGGGTGTCGAAAAAAAGCCAGGCAATGGCGGTCGTGTGGTCAAAAGTGCTGCTCAAACATCGTCAAAGCCGTATTGGTGGCCGGGCTAGGAACAGGTTCCCCACTGGCCGAGTAATTCAAGCAGGTCGGGTACGCCGACGTTGCCATCGCCGGTGAGGTCGGCGGCATGGCCGGGGTTCGCACCCCATGCGGCAAGGAGCAGAAGCAGATCGGGCACGCCGACGCTTTCATCGCCCGTGAGGTCGGCGGGGCACTCCGGCTCGGGCGTTTCGACGAAGATCACGCCCCGCATGCCGAATGCGCAGTGAGCGCTGCACATATATGGATACACATTGTCTTCGGCCGGGTGCGCCGCGAGGAATGCTTCATCGAAGGTTGCCTCCCAGACCGTGCCCGGCCCAACAAGGTCGCCCGGAAAAGCGCCGGACATGAAACCACCATTGGCCGGCGTGCAATTGCCGATCGCTGTCGTCTGCACGACGTCGTGCGCGCCGAGGCCGACCCACGTAAATCGAACAGTATCACCCAATTCAATGGGGAGATTCTCCGGTGAGAACGTCATGCTGCCAACCGAGACCTCATGCATCGTCGGCTCACCGGCGTTCGCCGTTGCGAAGGTCATCGCTACAGCGCAGGCAATTACAGCACATTGCGTTGTCATGTTATTCGACATCTGGACCCTCCATTCTTACCACGTCATTGACGGACTCTGCCGCGCACCATCGTTGACCCCAGTCGATGCACAGCTTCACGTTGAATGGATGGTCACAGAAATAGCGCGCAGGGTCAACCCGAACAGGACGCAAATTGACGAAACGCGCGTTCAAAGTGGTGCAAAAGAAGCTGACATCAGCTCATCGGCGAGGGTCTAGGGCTTTGTTTCACCCCACGACAGGATGGCGAAGGGATTTGCTCCGGTGCTGCCGTTGCTTGAGCCGCCGCCGGTTCCGCTTCCGTTGGTGAGTTGGACATCGACGTGGATGCTCGCGCCACCGCTCATGTTGAGCGCGTTGCCTGCAACGATGCCGAAGATTGCTCCGCCCCACAGATCGATGTTTCCACCGGGATTGAGCACCTTGGCATGGGTGCTCGCGTTGCCGTTGGTTGAAAACGTGCGGTTGTTGCCAAGGATATGAATGGTTGCTCGGGTGGGATCATTGGTGTTGGCATTGATGCGAGCGTTGTTATTGAGGGTGAGCCCGTTGTCAAGGTAGAGGTCGAGGGTCGCGCCGGGGCGAAGTTCGATGGCTGCGTTGTTGGACATGTTGAGCGAGCCGGTAATGCGCAAGCGCACATTGCCTTCGATGTAGAGACGGCTGTTATTGGGCAGATTGATCGTGTCGTAAACCGCATCCGAAGAAATCGTCGCGCTGTTGTTGCCCCATAGGTTGATGCTTCCGGAACTCAGAGGCATGCCGGTAGGTGATTCGACGGCGGACAAGTTGATCGGCGATTCGAGCGAGTGTTTTCCGCCAGAGATCTGCGGATTGGCCCAAGGCGCGATGACGATGTCCGGATCGCAGCCGACACCGCAATACACTTCGCCATCGATCTTGACGCCGCCACCCATGGCGATGCCGTTGGTAGTGGTGATGTTGGAGACGATGACTGCTTCGGAGCCGCGGTTGCTTCCACCATAGGGGCCGCGTTGGGAGTCGTAGCTGTCGATGCGGTTGCCGCCCCAGATGCCCGCGCCGCTGCTGAGGGCAATGCCTGCTGGAATGTTCGTCTCTTCTTCGCCTCCAAGTTGAACTGAAACTGAAAGCGCGCGGCCGGCAACGTTGCATCTTGAGGCGCTGGTGAGCATCGCTACGTCATCGCCTAGCTGGCATGTGGCGGTGAACTGCGCATTGCCTGCGAGCACAAGCGGGGCAATGGAGCCGATTTGGCCGTCGCCATCTTCATCGGCATTCACCGCAAGTTCGCGCAGAGCCATGTTGGCGCCTGCTTCCACTGCATACAAGGCGCGAATGCCCTCGATGCTTCGCGAAGTCAGTTCATGGTCGCCTGCTCCGCCGACCACGATTGTGGTAATGGCAAGGGCGAAGAGCACCATGACGAGCAGGACCGCAATAGCAGCATTGCCGCGACGCAGGCAGTGGGTGCGTTGCCAACGGCGGCTCGAGCGACGCTGTTGAGGGACGCGGTTCATCACTCGCCTCCCTGCATCATTGAACGAATGAACAGCTTCGTTCTTGCCAATTGCGATATGCCGCTGCGCTCCGCGGTGATGACGATGCGCAGACGGCGCACTTCATCACACTGGTCTGCGTTCAAGGTGGCGCCCAATGGCTGGTTGGACTCGTCGAATGCCTGGATTGCAAGTGAGGCTACATTCCGCATGAGTACCTGCGGCGGTCCACCTGATGTCGCCAGACGTACTTCACCGCCGGAAAAGGTCAAGCTGGAGTTGTCGTGCCAGCTGATGGACGTTGGTGTAATGATCGCGATATCCGGCGCAGTCGTATCAGCTGCATCATCGCGCGAAATTGCCTTGAGGTCTCGCTCGATGCGATCGAGCGTCATGGAGAGCTCGAGTTGCAGTTGCGCGGAGGTCGCTGCGTTGGTGTGGCTCGTGATGACAGGCGCGAGCATGAACGACGCAATGGAGCCAAGAATCGCCAGCACCGTGATTGTTGCGATGGATTCAACTAACGTGAAGCCGCGACGGGAAATGTCGAAACATTGAAGCGTCGAAACGTCGAACTGAGAACGCCTCTGCGCGATACGGTCTGCGCCTCGGCGGCCTTTGTCTAGAGGTCTGGACGTTTGGACGTTTGAACGTTTCATCAGTAGTTCGTTAAAACCGTTTCGATGTCGAGTGACCGTGAATCGCTGCTTGCATCGACCCACTCGACAGTCACGATGATGCGCTTGTACTCCGCGCCAGGGGAAGCGAGGTCGGCTGCGGTTTCGATGACGGCTACGGTACGAGAGAATGCGGCGAAGCCAGCCACGGTCGGCTCGTGCGGAAAGTTCGCTTCGATGATGTAGTTCCAGCCGCGTGTGTTGCTATGTCGATCGGCGATGATGTCTTCCATGCGTTCAGTTGCAAGCCAGCGCGCCTGCAGGGCCAGCGCTGGGTTGACGCGCGTGAGATGCGCTTCGCGCAGTGACCAGAGCATGGGCGGAATCGCCAGTGTCAGGATCACGATCGCAATGATCGTTTCGATGATGGTGAAGCCGTTGCGATTCATTGCCTCACGTAACCGGTTCCTGCCTCCACGCGCACGCGGTGGCCGCCTTCCAAGGTGACGATGCCCTGCGCAGTGAGCGGTTGTTCAGCTGCATTGAGCGGCCTTCCTTTCCAATCGAAACCCACGGCCGATCCACCATCAAAGTTGACAGAGGTAATGGCTGTGCCGGCGAAGTCGCCGGTGCCGAGTGAGTTGGCATAACGGCGGCCGGTTCCCGGGTCAATGAGTGGCGTTGCGCTGGCGCGGCCTGGCGCTTCAGGATTCTCAACAAGGATCGACCACCGCTGTCCTAGGAGATCGATTTCGAGCCAAGTGGTAGCGCCGGTGGCCTGGGCGTGCTGCCTCGCGACGGTGAGGCCGCGCAGGAGTTGTTTGGCCGCCGCGGAGCGACGGGTCTCGGAAAGGGAGTTGATCACCGGGAGGGCCGAGGCAGCGAGAATGGCGACGATCACCATCACTGCGATAAGCTCGATGAACGTGAAGCCGGC
This sequence comes from uncultured Isosphaeraceae bacterium, assembly GCA_964523675.1. Taxonomy (GTDB): domain Bacteria; phylum Planctomycetota; class Phycisphaerae; order Phycisphaerales; family SM1A02; genus CAZFZT01. The sequence continues at coordinate 15,866 of CAZFZT010000060.1, read as the reverse complement.
GATGCATCGCAAGTGACCTAGCGGCGCACGTACACAGCGGCGCGCCGCATTGCAACGCCCGCTGTGGGATGGTGCGATGGATTGTCGGGCTTCTGATTGGCCGTCGCTCTCACGGCTCATGTCAGAATTTGTTCTCGCCCGCTTCATTGCTGTTGGCCCAGAAGCGACCGGTCGCAGGATCGTAGTTCCAGCCGGCCTCACCTTCCGAGACCGGCGGGTTGTTTTCATTCCACTCGGCGGCGACGACGGTGCTGGAGCCCTTGTACGGGTTCTCTGGAATCTGTTCCTGCATCACCGCGCCGAGCGTGGTCAATTCATTGAGGGTCGGATACATGGGGTCGCCACTGATGGCGCTATTGGCGTAGAAGTTTGCGATACCCGCGCGGACACCGCCAAGCGCACCTTTCACCGATGAAACACGCGCCTGCTCGCCATAATCGAAATAGCGTGGCAGTGCGACGCCCGCCAGAATGGCCAGGACGACGATGACCGCGATCAATTCAATGAGCGTAAAGCCGCGACGCGTAGTGTTCTGTTTCATGGTGCAATCCTCTACTCTCTTCTCAAACTGCATCCGCTGCGCCATGCGCAGCGGCATCGCAAGTCCTATCGGCGAGGAACTTGAACCGCCTGAACGGCTTGCGGAATTGTTGAATTGGGGAGTTCCGCCTGTGCGGCCTATCACGAGATGAGCGCAGCCATATTCCACATCGGCAGGAATATCGCCAGTGCCACGATTAGGACGACGCCTGCGAGCAGCACGATCAACAGCGGCTCAATCAGGTCCGATACTGTCTTGGCAAGGTGGGCAACCTCGCGCTGCGATCGGCCGGCAACTATCGCACACATTCGAGGAAGTTCGGCGGCCTCTTCGCCTGCGGTCAGCATCCGGCGCGCGAGCGGCGGAAGATAACTGCATGCCATGAGCACCTCAGAGAGCCGGCCGCCTTGTTTGACCTGCTCCGCCAGGCGATGGCCATCAGCAATCAACATCGGGCGCCCGGACGCCTGTCCAGCCATGTCGAGCGCTTCAATCAAACTCAGGCCGCTTCGTATGCAGAGGCCGAGAACTTGTGCGAACCGTCCAACCGCCACGCCGCGCAAGATCTCGCGCAGCACTGGAATACGGTGAAGCACATGATCAATCCGTTCTCGATACACATCGCTCTTCCATGCGCGGTGCGCTGCGAAGCAGCTAATCGCCAGGAGACCCAGGACGAGCGGCCACCATGAACTGAGCAGGTTTCCGAAACCGAGGATGACTTTCGTTGGTAGCGGCAACTCCACACCCCGTTCTGCGAACATCGAGGCGAATCTGGGAACGATGACGATGAGGAGAAATCCCACAGCCAGAGCAAGCCAGCCGAGCACGCAAGCCGGGTAGATCATGGCGCTTTTGATTTGCTTGCGCATCTCATATTCGCGTTCGAGCATTTCGGACAGGTTGGCCAGCACCTCATTCATATTGCCGGTGCGCTCAGCCGCCCGCATCGTCTGTACGTACACCTCGCCGAAGACCTCCCGATGCTTCTCCAAGGCATCAGAAAGATGGTTGCCGGCCGCGACGTTCTGTGCAACGTCGTCGATCACCATCCGGAACCGTGGATTCACCTCCTGCTCGGCGATCGCTCGCAGGCCGTCCACAATGGGCAATCGCGCCTTCATCAGCACCTCGAATTCCTGCGTAAAGAGCGCAAGGTCTCGCGCAGTAATGCGACGGCCGGTCGCTCTGCCACGTCGGGTAGCGCGCAAACGCAGCGGCTGTAGTCCGACAGCGCGGACCTGCTGGTAGGCATCTCGGCGACTTGATGCGCAGATCACACCCGAGGTTCGCTCGCCGCGCCGATCGATTGCATCAAAGTTGAAACTGATCTGCGTCATTTCGCGTCCGGCCTGGGCGACGGTCAAGCCGCTTTGCGCTGCTCCTGTGCATCCTCAAATTGCAGATGGCAGATCGCCGCGATAGACGCTACTTCTTCAAGCGTCGTCAATCCCAGGCGCGCCTTGTCCATGCCGTCCTGCCAGATCGCGCGCATTCCGGCGCGATGCGCGACTTGCCTGATACGTTCGGTCGAGCATCCCGCTTCGACTGCCTCACGCACCTGCGTTGTGAAGGCGAGCAGTTCGAACGCGCCAATGCGACCGCGATAACCGGTCTGGCCGCATGTTCTGCAACCAGCCCCGCGCACGAAGCCAGCGCCCTTCGCAACGCTTTCGTCGTCCAGGCCCAATCGACGGCGCACGAGCGGGTCGAGAGTATCCAAACGCTGTGGCTGCGTGCATTGTTCACAGACCCGTCGAAGAAGACGTTGCGCGATCACGCCCAGAAGCGCGGAGTTGATCACAAATGAGTGAAGACCGAAATCGCGCAGTCGTGCGACCGCTCCTGCCGAGTCATTCGTATGCACAGTCGAAAGCACCATGTGCCCGGTAAGTGCTGCTTGGAGGGCGATGCCAGCGGTTTCAGCGTCGCGAATCTCTCCGACAAGCACAACGTCGGGATCCTGACGCAGAATCGAGCGAAGAGCGGAAGCGAACGTAAGGCCGATATCAGGATGCGCCTGAATCTGCCGCACATACGGCATTCGGATCTCAACCGGATCCTCGATCGTCATGAGATTGCGCGAAGGATGATTGAGCTTTGAAAGAGCGGCGTAAAGCGTGGTGGTCTTGCCGGACCCAGTCGGACCGGAAACCAGCAACATGCCGTACGGCTGCGTCAAAAGCTCCTCCATCTGCGCCATGAGTGAACCGGCAAAGCCAAGCTCACTAAACGTTGGCACGGATGTGGCGCGCGAGAGCATGCGCAGAACGACATTTTCTCCGCAGACTGTGGGGACTGTCGAGATACGCACATCAATTGAGCGATTATCGCGCATGCCACCATGCCCATCCCGTTTCCCGGGATGAAAGCGAAAGCGGCCGTCTTGTGGACGGCGCGTCTGCGTCAGGTCGAGATGAGCCATCACCTTGAGTCGCTGCACGATTCCAGCATGCATGGCGAGCGGTGGGCCTTGCTTCTCATGAAGAACGCCATCAATGCGAAAGCGCAGGTGAACCCGATCTTCATCCGGATTGATGTGGACATCGCTCGCCCGCTCAGCAACGGCATCAGCAAGCAATTGGTTGACCGCTGCGACGATCGGAGCCGTCTCCTCCAGAAGGTCGCTGACGCGCTCCTTCGCCTCCTCCGTTGAACTGCCGGCATCATGACCTGTGTTGAGACTGTACGCGCGCGAAATGAGTGACCGCAGCTCATCGCGCTCGCAGAGAACAGGATCAATCTCGCAGCGTGTGATCTGCCGCACCTGGTCCGTGGCCTCGAGGTTGAGCGGATCCTCCATGGCGAGTGTGAGCACATTGTCGATCACGAAAAGCGGAAAGACGCAGTGCCGCTGCGCGACGGACTTCGGCAGGAGCTTGGCGTTGTCGTGACAGGGCTGATATTCGGCGAGCGCGACGTATGGCGCCTCGAACATCAGCGCGCGCGTCAGCGCAATGTCGCGCGGCGTGAGGAGGCCCGCCCCCACCAGAGCGTCAACGAGATCAAGATCGTGCTTGAGCGCGTACCGCCGCACATCTGCGATGGCTCCGGGATCGAGCAGCCCCTCGTCAATGAGCGCACGTTCAAGGAACATCTCGGCATCACGCATCGCGGTCCTCCGGTTGGGTGCCGCCATGCAATCGCGCGAGTACTTTGGCGATGCGCCGTTCAATATCGCCGCTGCGCTTGGTAAAGGCAAGGCCGAGCGCGTACCGCGCCTCCCGCCCCATCATTTCAATCCGCCTGACGCGCACCGGCTCCTCAAGCAATAACGTGCGCTCGGCTGCATCATCAGATTGTTCATAGACGCGCAGGACGCCTTCGCACATGCGCGGGAGAAAGTGCACTGTCTCAATCCCCGCGCCGCCCGTACTGATGTCAACCGTTCTGCATGCGATGCAGTTGGCGCTGATCGATTCGGATGCGGGCGTGAAGTGAACCTGTGCAGCGTGCTCGCGGCACACGGTGAACTCTGAGGGTAGTTCAACCGCTTTCCGCTCGTGTTCTCGGACGATCAGGCCCTGTTCCATCTTCGTTGGCATGAGCCGGCACCTTTCCTCTCTTCGCGCGGTGACCGCAGCGCAGCTGCTTCACCGTCACGAAGGATCGGCCAGTTGGCAGTGGTACTGGAGCGGATCGACCGGCCGTAGTGCCAAAGAAGCGAAGCGACCCGTTTTCCATGGGACACGCCTAACGCATCGTGAAGTTCGAGCCGACACTCCTCTATCGCACAGATATGGAGGCGATGCGCACTTGCAGAAGAGCATCTTTGCTATCGGACTCTTTGGAGATCGTCTGGAGGTCGCGCTATGGCGGCGCGGCGCTCCGATCGCATTGCGCAGGCATTGTGCGCAGCTCGACGACAAGATCAACGCAGATGCGTGGTCGCATGAGGTGCGCGGACTTGGGCCGATCCTGCAGCACATGACAGACGATATCGCGCGCAGCGCCGGCATACGGGTGCGGCAAGCGTTCGTCGTCTATGCATCGGCATCGGCCGTGGGGGAGTGCGCGAGCTTTCCGGTGCGCACCGCCGCACAGGCGCGGTCTGCGGCTTCGCTGGCCTTGCTGGATTCAATGCAGTCGGTGACTGATGGCATTGTGAATCGTGCGCTCTTGCTGGAATGGGATTCAGATCGCCCTGCGTCGGGCCGATCGACGGTCGGCGTACCGCGGACGTCGCCGAAGAACAGCGAAGGACGCCGCGCTCACGTCGTCGCGGCAGCGGATTGCGATGCATCACTGGAAGCGATTCAGGCACTCGTCGAGTCAGCCGGACTTCAACTGGAGGGTGCCGTTCCAATTCAAGCAGCCACTGCCGTGTGCGGCTTCGCGCGCGCGGCTCATGGCGATGCGGCAGCCGCGGAGAATCATGATTGCTCAGGCGGGGCTCAAGGTTCAGGGAGCGGTCCACGGGCGCATTTACACCTTGGTGAAGCTGGTGCGTTTCTCCTCATTCGTGATGTGCCGCGTGAGCCCGACGCCACTGGTGAGATTCGCTTCACCAGATCAATTCCGATTGGCACAACGTCGTTGGCAGCCGCTCTTGTGCAGCGAGCCCTCTCGCAGGCATCTGATGAGAACGAACAGCAGAATGAGCCATCGCATGAGAAGGGCCTCGCTCATCGACTGGACATTGAAGCCGCGCAGTGTGCGCTGTATGAATTCGGCCTGCCGGACACCCCTGATGCGAAGCATGAACCGACGGGACTCACTGCACGTGATGTCCTGCCACTGCTTCAGCCGCTTGTGCAGCGGTTGGTCGTCGAGTTACGCCAGTCGCTTCGATTTGCGCTGGAGGCGACGGAGCGCAGCCGCGTCGTTCTCATCGTGAGCGGAGCTGGAGCTGCTGTGCCCGGACTTGCCGCTGCATTAGGCCGCGAGCTCGGCATTGCTGTCATTCCGGAGCGCAGAGGTGCTTCAGCCCCTTTTCATCCTTCTTGGTCCGGCTTCGATCTCTTTGAAGCAAGTTGCGCCTGGTTGAGCGGCGCCTCGCTCTCGATCAAGGAGCTTGGTCTCCAACCGAACGAGCTTGTCGTCCGAAGTTTCACATCGCGCATCCGCCGTGGACTGTGGTCTGGCGCAGCCGCAGCACTCCTTCTGATCGCCTTGGACGCCGGCCGCCTGGTGCTGCAGCTCTCTCACCTGGAGGCAGAGCAGACGAATGCTGCCGTCCATCCCGTGGACCAGATAGCGGGAAGTTCCTGGATCGATGAGGTCACGAATCGGCCACAGGAGACCATTGCGCTAGTTGAAGCGGCGCTTCAATATCGCGCGGCAGTTGAGCGCGAAACATCGCGCAGTATCGACTTTCGCGCGTGCCTTCACGAGCTCAGTCGGCTGACACCCGGCACCGTGCGATTGACACGGGTGTCGTTTCAGCCCACCGCGGAAGCAGGTGCGAGTGCGGAGCGTCGAACCGGCGGCACGATTTCAGGCATTGTGCGGTCAAACGAGGATGGACCCGTCCGCGCCGAATTGGAACGCTTCATCGATGCCTTGCGACGGTGCCCGCTCTTCGATGAGGTCGCGCTCGTCAACATACAACTCGACTCCGAAACATCGCGGGACCAGCGGTTCGAGCTGCAACTCAGTGCTTTCCACGTGCCCGTTACTGCCTTTATTCCTGTCGATTCGCCGAGTCGGGAGAGTTCACCCAGCGGCATCGCATCGGTGCCGGCATCTCTCATGGGAGGCGAGCAATGATGCAGGCAGCGCTGATGAGGCAAGTCGCGCCGCATCTGGCGATCGCAACAGCGCTCTGCATCGGTGCGTGGATGATTCTTGTGCAACCGCGGCTGGACAAGCTCTCAGCAACGGAATCGGCTCGTGCGCAAAGCTCCGTACGATTGACGCCCGAGCAGCAATGGCAACTGGTAGAGCATCTTGAAGACATTGATGCGTGGCTCGACCAATGCCGTGCGCAGAGCGAACTGGTGCAGGACTCGAATCGCCTGTATTCGAACATCATGAAGCTGGCTGAAGGGCGCGGTGTGCAGATTATCCGTGTGCAGCCGGCCACGCCGCGCAGCGGCGTTCGATCCCATCGCAAGAGTCAAACCGATGCGCCGGTCGATGCTGCTCACATCGAGATCGTGGCACGCGGCAGGTATGAGACCATCGCAGCGTTCATCGAGGATGTCGCAAGTCAGTCGCTCTTCATCAGGCCGCGATCGCTTGAGATCGCTCCTGCCTCCGACGGTCCGCCACCCACCATTCATGCACGGCTGATGTGTGATCTACTGAGTATGAGACCATCAACCGCACTCGTGCAATTGGAAGGAATGTCCAATGCGCCGTGATTCATTGAGCGTCAAACGTGTCGCCGGCTGGGTGAGCGCTTTCGCACTTCCACTGGCGATCGTCCAGATCATCGGTTGGCTGTCCACAGCCCCTGGACCCGCGCGCGCGGTAGCGAATCCCTCGCCTCATGAGCAAGCGGCTTCGTCGATTGAAGATGCCTTCAAGCGCATCGGCACGCAGCAGAGCATCCTTTCGTCTCTCAAAATAGCCGAAAGCGAAGCCGTGCAGCGCATCGCGCGCTTGCAAACAGAACCGTTCGGCGCCACGCCCATGTTACATGCATCGCCGATGACTCAAGAAGAGGTGCAGTCCGTCGAACCGGTCGACATCCCTCCTGATGAAACGGTCGATCTTCCGCCGATTCCACACTTTCACCTGCAGGCAGTCATGTCGAGCAGCGCGGTCGAAGACGCTCGAGCAGTGATCAACGGCCAACTCTGCACCCTGGGTCAGAACGTGCCGGGCACCGACTGGACCATTGTGCAGATCAACGCTGATATTCGCCGGGTTGTGCTCAAGCACTCACCAACACAGCGGACGGTGTCATTGACGCTCAAGAATCTGCACTGAGTTCAATGAATATGCCCGCTGCGCAACATGCCGACATCAGGCGGCGGCTCATATACTCCGCGCATGCCACTGCTCATCAGGAACGGCCGCATTGTTACTGCGACGGATGATTACCGAGCGGATATCTACTGCGGAGATCAAACGATCTCGCGCATCGAAGAGTCGATTGCGCAGGCCGATCTTCCACCGCAAACGCAGATCATCGACGCAACGGGCAAGTACGTCTTCCCCGGCTTCATCGATCCGCACGTGCACGTGTATCTCCCGTTCATGGGTACGTTCGCGAAGGACGATTGGGATACCGTCTCTCGGGCAGCGCTGCTCGGCGGCACCACCACACTCATTGAGATGATCTGTCCCGCTAAGACCGATGAACCGCTGGCGGCTTACGAGTTGTGGGCGTCAAAGGCACAGGGCGTCGCTTCATGCGACTATTCGTTTCACATGGGAGTGACGCGCTGGGATGACGCAGCCGAGAGCCAATTGCGGGAGATCGTTCGCCACGGGATGAACTCGTTCAAGATGTTCCTTGCGTACAAAGGGGCGCTCGGTGTCGATGATACGGAGCTCTATCATGCCTTGCGGCTGGCCAGTGAACTCGGCGTCATCGTCACAGCGCACTGCGAAAATGAGACCCTCATCGCCCAGCGGCAGGCCGAGCTCGTGGCGGAGGGTAAGACAGGGCCTGAGTGGCACGAGCCCTCACGCCCAGTACAGGTCGAGGCGGAGGGAGTTCAGCATCTGATGAGCTTCGCAGAACTCACGGGCGCAGCGGTATACGTCGTTCATACCTCATGTGAAGATGCGGTGCGGGCAGCCGTGCGAGCCAGGCAGCGCGGTGTGCGAGCGTGGATTGAATCTGTCATTCCACATCTCGTGCTTGATAGAACGTATGCCGAGCAGCCGGACTTTGCCGGCGCGAAATACGTCATGTCACCTCCGCTGCGCGAGACGTCTCATCAGGAATTTCTTTGGAATGCTTTGCAGTCCCGCATCATCTCAACCATTGCGACCGATCATGCGCCGTTTGACTTTGAAAGGCAGAAGGAGATGGGCAGGCCGCCCCAGGGTGACTTCACTTTGATTCCCAATGGGATTCCGTCAGTGGAAAACAGGATCGACCTACTCTACACGTACGGCGTGACCACCGGCAGGATCGATCTCCATACCTTCGTCGACTGCGCAAGCACTCAGGCGGCCCGAATCTTCGGCCTCCGTGGGAAGGGAACGATCGCCATCGGAGCGGATGCCGATCTCGTCATCTACGACCCGGAGCATCGCAGCTCCATATCGGCGGCATCGCACCACATGGCAACCGATTACAGCGCCTTTGAAGGATGGGAAATCAAGGGGCGATCGGAAACAGTGACCGTTCGCGGCCGGGTCATGGTGCAGGGCGGAAAGTTTGTTGGCACGTCAGGCCACGGCCGGTTGGTGAAACGATCGTAACGGACGCAGCGACGTCAACTCAGCCATTTCAAACAGGACGCACCTGCGCGATCTTCTGGTATGACTCAGGTCGGCGATCACGAAAGAATTGCCAGACGTTGCGAACTTCCTGAATCATCGTCAGGTCGAGATCAGCGACGATCACAGCGTCGCGATCGCGCGGTCCTTCTGCGATGATCTGTCCCCGAGGATCGCAAAAATAGCTGGTTCCATAGAACTCACCGGTGTTCCATGGCTCTTCCGTGCCGACCCTATTGATCGCGCCGAGAAAATACTGATTGGCTGCGGCATGCGCCGGCTGCTCAAGTTTCCAAAGGTATTCGCTCAACCCGGCTACGGTTGCTGATGGATTGAAGACTATCTCCGCGCCGTTGAGTCCGAGCTCGCGCGCGCCTTCAGGAAAGTGCCGGTCGTAGCAAATATATATGCCGATGCGCCCATAGCGCGTCTCGAAAACCGGATATCCCAGGTTGCCCGGTGTGAAGTAAAACTTCTCCCAGAAGCCGGGATGGCAATGTGGCAGATGGTGCTTGCGATACTTGCCGAGATAGCTTCCCTTCTCGTCGATGACCGCAGCGGTGTTGTAATACACGCCGGTCATTTCCTCCTCAGCGATCGGCACGATCAGCACCATCTCATGCTTCTTTGCCAGGTTCTGCATGAACCGAATCGTCGGGCCATCAGGTATGCGCTCAGCCATGCCATACCATCGCACGTCCTGCTCAGCGCAAAAGTACGGCCCATAGAAAATCTCCTGCAGACACACGACCTGTGCGCCCTGCTCAGCCGCCTGGCGGATCAACTCGACATGCTTCTCGAGCATCGCGCCCTTGATCTTCTCCAGCGGTGAGTCGATTGACTCATCAAAAGACGCTTGGACCAGGGCAGCACGTGTAATTCTTGACATAGCCGGTTGCCAAAAAGGGAACGCCGAATACGCAGTAAAAAAGGGCGTGATGGCAACTGCGAGTACGGCGTACGAAGGATGCGATTATAGCCCGCGCCAGCCGCCAACGAGACGCCGAGTCTTCGATCCAAGTTCTGCAGAGGGTACGGCGAGTCGCATGGCGCTGCTTTCAATCACGAGCTTCGCGGCGCTTGTACATCAGCGCATTGAAGTCGATGTCTTCAGCCGCCACACCCATGTGGCGCAGCATGTTCATCGCCTGCGCCCGATGATGCACCTCGTGTAGAGCCAGTTGCGTGAACAGGTCGCCCGCTGTGGCGGTAACGATCATCGGGCGGCCGCCCATGGAGCGATACTCGATCGGTTCGCCCCAGTTGCAGATGGCTGCGATCGCACGGCGCGTCTGTTCTGCCTGTTCGTTCCACGCCGGTTCCAACTGCTCAAACGTTGGCGGCATCTCTTCCTGAATCGGCCAGTGCTCATAGGGTGGAACTTCACGCCGCTCCATGCGCTGCACGTAAAACCACTCGCTGACCATGATGTGCGTGAGTGTTCGGCCGAGCGTCCCAAGGCCGATCGGAAACTCCTGCAACCACTGTTCCGCACGTAATGGACGCACCCAATCGAATAGACGCTGGCGGGAGAGAACAAGGTAGTCGTAGATTTTCTGTGGTTCCATGTGAGCGCTCACCGTCATTTGCTGCTGTGGGCTTCAGCTTTCGAGCCGAATGGTTCGCCATTGCACGGCGTGAAATCAAATGAACCATCGCTGGATCGGCGGTCGGATCGAAGTTGCACAAGGTCATAGCCAGTCGGCTCCTGGAACACGCGCAGTCCGAACTCTCCGGCGATCGCCAACACATGGTCGAAGATGTCCGACTGCGCCGCCTCGTAGACAGCCCAGCGGGTGTCGTTGACGAACGTATACAACTCGATCGGCAGACCTTGCGGCCCCGGTTGAAGCTGCCGCACGAGAAGCGTCATGTCCTGATGCACCATCGGGTGCGCCTTGAGGTACTCAAAGACATACGCGCGAAACGTCCCGACGTTCGTCAAATGCCGCACGTTCGCAAGCATGCTTGCCTCTTCCTTATCACGGCAGACCGTTGCGTTGTATTCCGCAATCTCCTGCTTCTTTCGCATGACGTAATCGCGAAGCAGGCGGAACTTACTAAAGCGTTCAATCTCCTGATCGGTGAGGAATCGAATCGTGGACATGTCGATGTACACCGCACGCTTGATCCGGCGGCCGCCGGACTCCGACATGCCGCGCCAGTTCTTGAACGAGTTCTCGAGGAACTTGTGCGTTGGGATGACAGTGATCGTCTTGTCCCAGTTGCTCACCTTGACCACGTTCAACTGGATGTCCACCACGTCGCCGTCCGCGTTGAACTGCGGCATCTCGATCCAGTCGCCCACACGCACCAGGTCGTTGTTGACGAGTTGAATGCCTGCGACCAGAGAGAGCAGCGTGTCGCGAAAGATGAGCATGATGATCGCCGTCATCGCACCAAGCCCGGTCAGGAACACCCAAGGCGACTCGGCCATCAATGCTGCGATCATCAGAATGCCGGCGGCGATATAAGCAACGAGCTTGACGACTTGCAAGTATCCCTTGATCGGCCGGCCGCGCGCGATGGGATACCTTCCATAGATGTCATTGATTGAACTGAGTAGCGCGCCGAACGACAGCGCAATCAGCAGCACAATCGTCGCTTGTGCAACACGCTGCACGAAATCAACGACGGGCCACGGCAGATGCGGCACCACCGCAACGCCGCGACCGATGATGATGGTCGGGAGAATCGGGACCAGCCGGTGCAGAACTTTGTGCTCGGCAATGATGTGCTCCCACCAGTCCGGCAGCCGCTTCATCAGCAGGCGAATCATCCGCACCACGTAGCGCTTGAGTACGAGATGAACAAGCGCCGCCGCAAGAAGCAGAACGATGACGACGACCAGACTCTGAGCCCAGTCATAGTCCGGCAGCCACCACAGCCATTGGTCCATCATGTAGTCGATGGCGGTCTGGAAGATCGTGGGCTCAACAGGGAGCCCTTCGACATCGGCCGCGGCATCCGCCGCACCTGGCGCAGTATGATCGGGTCCTGTCGCGACAGGCGCCTCGCCCTGTTGTTGCATCTCTGTTCCGTCCTGCATGATGGCGCAACTCGTACTTTCTCAAGATTTCCGCGAGCGTCCACGGTCAGTATAACGCACGAAGAAAGCTGGATCGCGCGGAGTATGATGAAGCAGCGAGAGAGCTGCGCTGCCTACGCATCGACATCCCACACGTCGGTTCGATCAGAGCGAAAGCTACAGGGGTAGCAGTCGCGTCCCACGCCGAAGCCAAGATGAAATCCGTCAGAATTGCCACGGTAATCCCATTCGCCGTAACCGGCCGTCGGCTGGGGAATCTCATCGAGAAAATCCGGCACAAGTCGATCCAGTTGCCCGGGATATCTGTCATGTACGGCGCGATATTGATGCAGCGCTTCGATGATCGAATCACCCAACTGCTGCGTCTGGGAGAAGAGGACAGGATCGTGGAACGAGTCGCTGCCTTTCCATTGGTTCTCGTATTCGTCGAGAGCCGCGCGGCCGAGAAGATACACGAAAGCCCCGCTCGTGAGCAGTATCACGAGCAGCGCGCCGCCGACGATCATGAAGATGTTTCTTCGCTTCGAGTTCGCCATGGCTATGTCAGGGTACGCGCTTCAAGACGATCGCCGCGTTCTGACCGCCTTGGCTCGTACTCATGACAAGGACATGTTCCAGGGTGGCCGGCCGCGCGTCACATGAATTGGCGTCAAGGCCTTCCGCTTGGGTTGTGTTGATCCGTGCTGGGAGCACTTGTTCGTAAATGGCCTTGGCTGCCGCGCACAGCGCGACCGCGCCGTTCCCGGCGCAGCAATTGCCGGTATGAGGAATGGTCGTGATGAGCGGTATGTTCGCTGCGCGCTCGCCGAAGACGCGGCGGATGGCGGCTGCCTCTGCGGCATCGACGTTGGGAATGCTGCTCCCGAGTGGTGCAATGGCGTGAATCTGGTCCGGTGAGACGTTTGCCTGGCGAAGCGCCGCATCGATTGCATCAGCAATGCTCGGGTCATCAGGGTCAAACGCGAAGTCGAGCGTATAACGGCAGAGTGATTGCGTTGATGCAAAGCCGGCGATTTCTGCATAGGCCCGTGCGCCTCGCGCTTGGGCGCTCCTGGCTGATTCAACGATCACGATTCCTCCGCCTTCACCCAATGCCGTGCCACGCGCTTCCGGGTCGAACGGCTTGATGACGGTCGCCGGATCGTCTTGCGCGGACGTATCCGCCAGCCGCTGGGCAGCATGTTGACGATACAACGCCATCGGATTGATTTTGAACTCCGCGCCGCCGGAGAGGCAGGCATCCGCCACGCCGCGCACGACGACGCGCACCGATTCGCCTACCGAAAGGCCACAAGACGCTTCACCGCAGGTGATCGTATTGCTCGGACCCTGACAATCATGAATGATGGTGACATGGCAGGCGAGCATGTTGGGCAGATACTTGAGCAGCCAGAGCGGCGTTAACTCGTGCATACCCGCACTGCCCCAGTGCGACAGGTCGATGGTGTCGCCACTCGCTTCACTCACGCGACTCGTTACCAGTGCAGCAGTCAGTTCATCAATGTCTGCCGCAATCAGGCCGGCCCCAATATGGCAGCCCATCCGGCTCGGGGCGATCGTTGGTTCGATCGCGGGGTCAGTCGCCTTGGTTACTAGTTTCGCATCGTTGACCGCTGCAGCAGCGGCCGCCACTGCCAACTCAACATCACGGCACATCACCTTGAGGTGCTTGCGATAGGTCTTGGGCACGTGATCGCGGATGCTGAATCGATCATCGGGCAGTTCGGCCGCAATCTGACAGGCGAAACCCGTCGGGTCGAAGCGAGTGATGCGGCCGATCGCTGACCTGCCTTCGAGCATGGCCGACCAAAAGGGGTCAATGCCGACACCGAAGGCGGTCACAGGTCCAATTCCCGTGATGAAGATGCGCGTGTCCGCAGCAGACATGGGCGACTAGTGTAGCCGCACTCTGCTCCTGGTTCGTCTCGCTCAACCTACTGTGCAGTCAGGGCGCGGGCCGTGACTCGCCAATGGCCACCGCGCGCTGCGAATCTACTCACATGCGCCCCATGCAGCGAGTAATGCGAGCAGGTCCGGTACGCCCACCGTACCGTTGCCGTTGAGGTCGGCAGGGCATCCGAGGGGGTCTGTGCACGTGCCCCAAGCAGAAAGCAGCATCAGCAGGTCAGGGACTCCAACTTGGCTGTTGTTATCGAGGTCGCCCGTACACGGTGGCTCCGGTTGAACGTCGGGCTCCTTGACCGTAATGAAATAGGGCAATGACCATGCGACGGGTGGCAGCGAACCGGCATTGCACCGCAGCGAGGACGTCGCGCTGATGCGGTACTCGAATCCGGGTTCGAAACCCGCTGCGTCGCCTGTCGGCTCAATGACGAGCGTCTTCGCGTCGTTCTCGGGGAGGAAGACGACAAACTGCTCGAGAGGCACTGCGTTGTAGATTGAAGCACCAATCGGCCGTCGCAGGATGGAGATCGGTGTGCTGCTGAGCGTTGTAATCGGGCCGTAGTGTTCGAGTTCAAGAACAAGCGGCTCATCTTGCGGATCAACGACAATGGTTGAATTGCTCGGCGGGCTAGACGAGGCATGGTGCAGACCGAACGGCAGCGCGCCGATCGCGCCGCCTCCAAGCTGGGCGCTTGTCTGCGGATAATTCGGACCCGTAAGAAGCAGGTGATCCGGATCACTTGGCGGACCAATATGAATCGGAGCATTCCATACGCCGCCGTTGTTGTCAGCGTTGATTACAAGCTCTCCCTCGACACCAGCCACGGGAAGTTGAATCAGGTGATTTGGATCATCGAACGATCCGCCGATATGGATGGAGCCGCTTAGCTTCTCGTCGATGATGATAGAGGCGGGCTCACCACTGCTGGGGTGATAGGCAAGCCGGGCCGTTTTGAGCGTGCCGAAGAATTGTGAAGTCGCCATCTGCCAGAGCCCGCCGGTGCCACCCATGCTTTCACCGATGCGCGTATCGATGTCAGCATGAATGTGAAGGCCGCGAATGTCGAGTGTGTTATGTTTGAAGCGGATATTCACTGGCTGCTCGGGTGTTCCGATGTTCTCGGCCGCATGAACGATGCCAACTCTGCCTTGCAGTGCGGTGAGGTCGCCCAGGATATGCCTTCCGGCGTATGCCTCACTGATGCCGCGCATCGGATTGTCATTGGTGAACGAAGTAATCGGACCAATGATGTCGCGGCCAGCGTCGAGGATGCCGATTGCTTGCGCGGTGATCTCGCCGATATCTTCGGTGACGACGACGTGCGTCAGGAGCGTCTCGGCCTCGCCGGTTTGCTCGATCTGGTGAACAGTCCTGACGCCCAGCGGCGGGTCACTCAGCACGCGCACAAAGACCGGGGATCCGGCAGGGACGCATTGCCCATTGGGCGCCTGCCAGCAGGGCACGTGGATAATGATGCGATCAATGATCTCGCCGCCGTTGCCGCGAATCTCATACAGGGAGACACCACCGGGGTTGTAGAGCTTCTGGATGATGATGTGCCAGTTGCCGCTCTGCCAGTCCTGCCACAGGAGTACATCATCATCGTCTGCGACCTGACCCCCTGCAAGATAGATCGTTAGATCAGCGCGTGCGGACGCAGCACAAACGGCCACCGCTGCACAGGTAAGCAGACATCTCCAGAACATGCTCTCTCCTCTCTGAGGTTGATGACCAGCATCCGAAGAATGACGCGTCTGAGCGTGCGTGCGATGAACCGGCGCTCTGAGAGGATGTCGCGGCGATGGGGGAGTCGGAATGAACCGCAAAGTCAACCCACCTTCGCAATGAATGTCCGATACACATGTCGGTGAGATCGATCGCCTTTCTCGCGACCGGAAGCCCATGACCAAATTGTGAGCCGCCGAGCGCACAACGTGCAACGGCTGCTCTTATCATCAAGCCGGTGCCTCGCTACAAACTTACAGTCGCCTATGACGGAACCGGTTTCTTCGGCTGGCAGAAGCAGC
>CAZFZT010000059.1:0-22262 GCA_964523675.1 uncultured Isosphaeraceae bacterium | reverse complement strand
GCGTCGATGTCATGGGATTCCGATGAAATCGCACATGAGCGCGTCGCGCCAGAATCTCCAGACCACACAAACGCGCAACGTTCCACTCTCTCAACTCGCCCAATCCGAACGGCAAGTTGTAGAGCAGCGATCTCAACGGGGCGATCAGGCGTGTTCCCGTAATTCCAGCAAACGGGCGACTTCCTGCACATCTTTATCGCCCCTTCCGGAGAGATTGATCAGTACGCGCCCATCACGGGGCTTGTTCGAGGCGATTTTCATTCCCGCTGCGACGGCATGCGCGCTCTCAAGAGCAGGGATCAACCCTTCCAGCCGCGCGAGCAGCGCGAAAGCATCGAGCGCCTCATCGTCGGTGACCGCGACATATTGAACCCGTCCGCTGTCGCGCCAATGGGCGTGCTCGGGGCCGACCCCAGGGTAGTCGAGGCCGGCCGAGCAGGAATGAACCGGCGCGGTCTGCCCGAACTCATCCTGCAGAACATAGCTGAGCGACCCGTGGAGGACGCCCGGTGAACCGTACGAAAGTGAAGCGGCATGTTCGCCCAAGGCAGTCGATCTGCCGCCGGCCTCGACGCCGACGAGTTCAACGCCATCACTGTCGATGAAGGGATAGAAGATGCCGGCAGCATTGGAACCGCCGCCGACGCAGGCGACGATGCAATCGGGTGCAGCCGGCGGAGGCGCGGCCCGAAGCACCGCTGGCGAATAGTCACCAGTCGGTCGTTCGTCATTCTCCCGTGCGTTGTTGGAGATGCTCTTGCGCGGCACTTCGCGTACGAACTGCTCGCGCACCTCTCGGCCAATGACACTCTGAAAGTCACGGACGATCGTGGGAAACGGGTGCGGCCCCACAACAGAGCCGAGGATGTAATGCGTGTGATCGACTGAACCCATCCAGTCGCGCATCGCTTCATTGGTGGCATCCTTGAGCGTGCGCGATCCGGACTCGACGATGTTGACCTTCGCGCCCAAGAGTTTCATGCGAAAGACATTCAGGCCTTGTCTTCGCACGTCTTCAGATCCCATGTAGATCTCGCAGTCAAGGCCGAAGTGTGCGCAGGCCGTCGCGGTGGCGACGCCATGCTGCCCTGCTCCCGTTTCCGCAATGACGCGCTTCTTTCCCATGCGCCGGGCGAGCAGCGCCTGGCCGACAGTGTTGTTGATCTTGTGTGCTCCGGTGTGCGCAAGATCCTCGCGTTTGAGCCAGATCTGCGCGCCGCCCGCATGTGCGGTGAGATTGGGACAGAAGGTGACAGGCGTCGGCCGGCCGACGAAATCGCGCAGCAGGTCTTCAAGTTCGCGATGAAACAACGGATCGGCCTTGGCCTTGCGATATTGCTCGTCAAGCTGATCCAGCGCTGCGATCAATGTCTCGGGCACATATCGCCCGCCGAATTCGCCGAAGCGGCCGGCGGTCTCGAGTGCTGAGGTGGCCTGCTGTGTGCTCATGCGTGCAATGGTAGCGGCACACGTGGAGAGAACGCACCAATCGCAATCAATGCAGACACATTCTCCGGCCAGCCCGGTGCGGCCGTGATCCACGATCTGCATGGTCTGTCACCTGCGAACGTTTGATCTGCGATGACGCGTGTTTGAACCGCCGCCGCGCATCAAGCCGGGGCTCTCTTTGCGGCGGGTGATAGCATGTAGCCATGGCGCTTGATGAACGCGAAAAGAAACTCTGCGACGCGATCGCTCGACGCGAGACGGCGATGCACGAAGCGCTTGCTGCTCATGTG
Source organism: uncultured Isosphaeraceae bacterium (assembly GCA_964523675.1). Taxonomy (GTDB): domain Bacteria; phylum Planctomycetota; class Phycisphaerae; order Phycisphaerales; family SM1A02; genus CAZFZT01. The sequence continues at coordinate 20,523 of CAZFZT010000059.1, read as the reverse complement.
GCGATTCCGACCGGGACCGGGCATCTCGCAGGACTGGAGCGATACCGTTCGCTGCTCATTGAATGGCTGACACGGCTGGGCGCCAAGGTTGAGATGGTTGAGGGCGATCCAAGGCCGGCCTGGTTGGATTCCAGCGGTCAAGGTGGCGCGGTGGCGGTTGGCGCTCCCGTTGTCATTGCGAGCCGACAAGGACGAGAGCGCGGGCCGCGCGTGCTGCTGGCCGGGCACCTTGACACCGTCCATGATCCGCACGGCTCGTTTCGCGAACTCACGGTCGAGAACGCAACCATCGCTCGCGGCCCGGGCGCAGCCGACATGAAAGGCGGGGTGCTTATCGCCCTTTGCGCGCTTGAGGCGCTCGACGCTGCCGGTGTTGATCTCAACTGGACCGTCTTGCTCAACAGTGATGAGGAAACCGGTTCCTTCCAAAGCGCGCGGGTGCTGCGGGAGGCAGCGAAGCAACATGACATCGGCATTTGCGTCGAGCCCGCTCTGCCGGGCGGCGCGCTTGCGATCGAACGGATGGGCTCAGGACAATTCATGATCGAGGTGCATGGCCGATCCGCGCATGTGGGTCGGGAGTTCACGAAAGGGGTGAGCGCCGTCAATAAACTCGGCGAGGTGCTTTGCGCGCTTGCAGGGATGGCTGATCCTGAGCGGGGCAAGATCGTCAATGTCGGGCCGTTGCGCGGTGGAAGCGTCACCAACGCAGTGCCGGACTATGCCGCTTGCTGGGGCAATGTGCGTTATCGCGATCCGCAGGTCGGCGACGAGCTCGGCAGCGCGATCGATGCCCTGGCCACGAACGGCGAAATCGTGCCCCGCGTCATCGTGAACCGCATGTGGAACCGCCCCGCAAAGCCCGCAACGGCGCCGGTTCGAACACTGGCGAGATACATTCAGGGCATCGCTGGTGCACTCGGACAATCCATCGAGTTGACCTCGACTGGCGGTGTCTGTGATGGGAACATTCTTCAGGACGCAGGATTGCCCACGATCGACACGCTCGGCGTGCGCGGCGGCAACTTGCACCGCACCGATGAGTTCATCGAGATTCCCAGCATCATCGAACGCTGCCAACTGCTCGCGATGCTTCTGTTGCGTTTGGCGGATGGTCGGGTAACGATGGAACTGGATGCGGCCGATAGAGCATCAGCAGAATCGCGCTGAAGCCCGGCGGCCCTTCGGGCTTGTGCGCAGAAAGTTCTACGACGGAGTCCAGAGCAACGGGCGACGTGCAGTCAGCCCGCGTCTTCCGGTGCGATTCAGCCATGACACCCGCTCATCTCGCTCTTTTCAGTCCTCGTTCTCGCGATCACCCTCTCATCGCCCAGACCGCCCTACTGGTGAATCTTCGTCGTACGCCGCATAGGATGCATGCCGCAAACAACGGCCCCACTTTCTGGACCTTTCTATGACACCCGCCACTGCCCAAGCCGCCGCACCGCTCGCCGCCGAGTCATTTCAATCAAATCCGATCGTTCGTACTTCGATCGACAATATTATCGGAGCGTTGCAGCAGGCGCAGCAGTCGATGACCACAGCCAGGCCGGCGACTGCGGATCGCGAAGAGACGTTCCAGAGTTATCTCGATCGCGTCGCTTCGTACAAGGGCAAGCCGCCGCTGTTTCCCTACGTCGGGTCGGGCGTCGGCAATGGGCCGCTCGTCGAGCTGGCGGACGGCTCGGTGAAGTGGGACATGATCTGCGGCATTGGCGTTCATGCCTTTGGCCACAGCGATCCTGACCTCGTCGCGACTGCGCTATGGGCAGCAATGGGCGACACTGTCATGCAGGGCAACTTGCAATTCAATCACGACTCCACCGAGTTCGCTGAACTGCTTGTGAAAGAAGCATCGCGCACCAGCCGAATCAAACATGCGTTTCTGACAAACTCGGGGGCGATGGCGAATGAGTCGGCGCTCAAGGTGTGCTACCAGAAGAACGCGCCAGCTTCACGTGTGATCGCGTTTGAGCACTGCTTCATGGGCAGATCAACGACGCTGGCGCAGATCGGCGACTCGGCTGGCGGGCGCGTCGGGCTCCCGCTGAACGTCAGCGTTGATTATGTGCCGTTCTTTGATGAAGCGATCGGAAACGCATCCATCGATGAAGCGGCCCGGCGCTTGCGCGCTTACATCGCGCGGCACCCCGGTCAACATGCGTGCTTCGTCTTTGAGCTTGTTCAGGGCGAAGGCGGCTTCAACACCGCGCCGCGCGAGTTCTTCACCGCCCTGATGGATATTTGCAAGGAGCACGGCATTGCGGTCTGGATTGATGAGATACAGACCTTCGGCCGAACCGAATCAATGTTTCACTTTGAGCAGATGGGACTCGGTGAATACGTTGACGTCGTCACAATCGGCAAAATGAGCCAGATCTGCGCAGCGCTCTACACCGAGGAATACGCGCCGAAACCGGGCCTTCTCAGTGGAACATTCATTGGCTCAACCGTGGCGATCAATGTGGGCAGACGCCTGCTCGAGCGGCTGCGCGATGGTGGGTACTACGGCTCTGAAGGGAAGAATGCGATCTTGCAACGCGCCTTTCGGAAGCAAGCGCAAACACTGATTGCCAGGCATCCCGATTGGTTCCCTGCGGTCCGGGACGCGCGCGGGATCGAGTGGCCGCAATCACTGCTGGCCACCGGCATCGGCGGCATGATGCGAATCACGCCGTTCGGCGGTGACAGGAACAAGGTGACGCAGTTGATGCACACGCTGTTCGAGGAAGGAGTGATCTCGTTCTACTGCGGTCACGGCCCGTTTCATCTGCGATTCCTGCCGCCCTTCGGAGTCATGGAGCCAGCGCATCTGGATGAGGTGTTCGTCATTCTCGATCGCGCCATGGCGCGCATAGCGAAGGCATAACGGCCACTAACACCTGATTCCTAACTCCTAACCCCTAACTCCTAACTCCTACCTCCTACCTCCTAACTCCTAACTCCTAACTCCTAACTTCTAACGCCCCCATGTTTCTCATCCGCCAGGCCACAGTTGATGACGCACCCACCTTGCTCAAGCTGGCAAAGATGGTGCATTTCATCAATCTGCCGGCCGACCCGGATGTTATCAACATGAAGATCATCCGATCGCGCCAGTCCTTTGCAGGCAATCCGCCTTCGGAGCGCGAACGAACATTCATGTTCGTCCTGGAGGACACCGAGACGGGCAATCTCATCGGCACATCGTCGGTGATTTCCAAGCTCAGTTGGCCCGGACGGCCGCACACCTATCTCAATGTTCGCGAACGCCAGATGTGCAGTGAAGACCTGCGCACCGGCGCGGTCCATACGACTTTGCAATTGTGCACCGATGAATCAGGGCCAAGCGAAATCGGCGGCCTGATTCTCTCACCGGCATATCGCGGGCATCGGGAGAAACTTGGTTCCTTTCTGAGTTTGGTCCGTTTCCATTTCATTGGCTTGCACCGTGAATGGTTTTCGAGCCGGATTATTGCGGAAATGATGGCGCCGCTGACGCCGGATTCGCGCAATACGCTCTGGGAGTATCTGGGAAGACGGTTCATCAACCTCAGTTACGCGGAGGCAGATCGGTTCTGCCAATACTCGAAGGAATTTATTACATCGCTGTTTCCGAAGGAGGAGATTTACGTGTCGCTTCTTCCGCCGGAGGCGCGAAATCTGATCGGCAAGGTCGGCCCGGAAACAGAGCCGGCGAAGCGGATGCTCGAAAATCTCGGCTTCAGGTATTGCGGCCACGTCGATCCATTCGATGGCGGGCCCTACCTCGAGGCGAATATTGATGAGATTCCCGTCGTTGCCGGGACGAAACAGATGAAGTTACTGCCGCCCATCGACGGGCCTTATCCCAAACGAGGGATCGTCAGCATGCACTACGAGTTCAACTTCCGTTCAATCCGCGCACATTATGCGGAGAAGGAAGGCGGAATCTCGATCAGCGCAGCAGACGCAAAGGCAATCGATGCAGAGGTGGGCGACATCGTGGGAGTGACGCCATGGGGCGTAGGCAGAGCGCCGGATGCAATCGAGGGTGGCGAATCAGTGACCCCCGCGTTGACGAGTTGAACGCGCTCATTTCGTCATGGCGGCATTCACCTCCTCAGGATGACCACCACACGGTCGTCCTGACGCCGTACGGCCAGGACGGCATGGCCTATTGTGTGGGCATGAAACCTGCGAGCGATTATGTTCATGGCAAGTGGCACGCGATCGCCGGCGAGTCGATTGTTTCGCGCAATCCCGCCCGGCCGGATGAGATCGTCTGGCAGGGTTCGCCACAGCGAGCGCATGTTGATGAAGCGGTCCTTGCTGCGCGGAGGGCGTTCCCTGCATGGGCAACGCTCTCACTTGATGAACGTGCGAGCGCGCTCCGCCAATGGCAGGAGGTGACGAAAAAGCACGCGGAACCTCTTGCGCAGATGATCACCAGGGAGATGGGCAAGACGCTTGCCGAGTCTCTCTTTGAAGCCAACGCGCTTGCGAGCAAAGTGGACATCACGTTGAAGGAGTTCAGTCTTGGGCGCGTGCGCGACTACGACGTGCCCGTATCGGAGACACGATCAGGTCACTGCAGGTTCAAGCCGCACGGGGTCATGGCGGTGATCGGGCCGTTCAACTTCCCGGCCCACCTCGCCAACGGTCACTTTGTTCCCGCGCTCCTGATGGGCAACACCATCGTCCTCAAGCCCTCGGAAAAGACGCCGGGCGTTGGACAGAAGATCGCGGAGATGATGGATGAAGTCGGCCTTCCGCCGGGCGTCTTCAATGTCGTCCACGGCGCAGGTGACATCGCAGCGCATCTCGTGAACCATGCGGACATCGACGGAATCCTCTTCACAGGTTCCTGGCCGGTGGGCCGCAGGATTCTGGAGGCGAACCTGGATCGGCCGGGCCGGATCATCGCGCTGGAAATGGGCGGCAACAATGCTTCGGTCGTCCTGAACGACGCCCACCTCAAGCAGGCGGTGATTGAAAACGTGCGTGCTTCGTTTGCAACGACCGGCCAGAGGTGTACGTGTACGCGGCGTGTGATCGTACAGTCGGGCATTGCGGAGAAGTTCATCTCGGCGTTCTGCAAAGCGGCATCGACACTCCTGATCGGGCCGGGCGATTCAAAAGAGACGATCTTCATGGGTCCGGTTGCGGTGGAACGCGCAGTGGAGGACGTCCTGAACTTTCAGGCAAACCTCGCGCGACGCGGTGGGCGTGTCCTTCTGGAGAGCGCGCGAATGGAGTTGCCCGCTCCGAATGAGAAGGGCTACTTCATCACGCCGGGCGTCGTGGAGGTTGATCGCTTCACGATCGATCAGGATTGTGAGGTGTTTGGACCGCTGGTGCAGCTCTGCATTGTCGAGACTCTTGATGAAGCGATCGAGCAGGCGAATGCAACGGCGTACGGACTTGCTGCGGCGATCTTCACAACGAACGAGGCAAGTTATCTGCGGTTCTTTCAGGAGGTCCGGAGCGGCTGCATCAATTGGAACACGGGCACGGCCGGCGCGTCGAGCCAGTTGCCCTTCGGCGGCCTGGGGCGAAGCGGGAACAACCGGCCCGCAGCTGCCTTCAGCGTTGATTACTGCGCCTACCCCGTGGCGAACATGGTCGAGCACTCGGACAATGCTGCGGTGCAGGGAGGTATGCATTGGGACGATGGGTGGGGGCTGTAAGGGTGAGCCAAGGCACGAGGAATGCAGCGGAACGCCACGGACAACCGGAAGGTTTTCCACCATCAGAGAGATGAAAGTGAAAGTTCGGATAGATCGATACGAGCGCGATAGAATCGTCTCTTATGAACGTCGATCATGCCCGTCACGAAGCCATCGCCGCAGCGACCTCATGGAGCGCGCACCGATACACCAACGGCCACATCATCCCCAATGAACAGCGGGTCGATCAGGTCTTCGGCCGCGATTCCTTCAACCAGCGTGTGATGCGGCAACGCCTGCCCAAGGAAGTTTACGCGCGGCTGATGGAAACCATCGACTACGGCGAACCCCTCGACGAAGAGATCGCCGACATCGTCGCAGCGGCCATGAAGGACTGGGCGGTCGAGAACGGCGCAACACACTACACGCATTGGTTTCAGCCGCTCACAGGACAGACCGCAGAGAAGCACGATTCGCTCATCTCGCCTGATGGCAAGGGTGGCGCCGTCTTCGAGCTCTCCGGCAGCGCACTCGTGCAGGGTGAACCTGATGCTTCATCATTTCCATCCGGCGGCCTGCGCGCAACGTTTGAAGCACGCGGCTACACCGCGTGGGATCCCACAAGCCCCGCCTTCCTCATGCGCGGCGAGAACTGCGTCACGCTCTGTATCCCCACCGCGTTTGTGTCTTGGACAGGCGAAGCGCTGGATAAAAAAACGCCTTTGCTCCGCTCGATGGATGCCATCTCCATGCAGGCGATGCGCATTCTGCGGCTGTTCGGCTCGGCGGAGGGCGTCAAGCGCGTCAGCACCACCGTCGGTCCAGAACAGGAATACTTTCTGGTCGATCGCAATCTGTATTTCGCGCGGCCGGACCTCGTCACATGTGATCGCACACTCTTCGGCGCGCAGCCGCCCAAGGGCCAGCAGTTGTCCGATCATTACTTCGGCTCGATCCCGTCTCGCGTCCTTGCATTCATGGCGGAGGTGGAGCGCGAGCTCTACCGCATCGGCGTCCCTGTGAAAACCCGCCACAACGAGGTCGCACCTGGTCAGTTTGAGATCGCCCCTGTTTTCGAGCAGTCCAATGTCGCGGTCGATCATCAGATGGTGCTCATGGAAGCGCTTCAGCGAATCGCCCCGCGCTACGGCCTGCACGCCATCATGCACGAGAAACCCTTCGCAGGCGTCAACGGCTCCGGCAAGCACAACAACTGGTCGATGTGCACCGACACCGGCGTGAACCTGCTCAACCCCAAGGACGAGACGCATACCAACATGCAGTTCCTCGTCTTCCTCTGCGCCGTGATCCGCGCTGTCGATCTGCATGGCGACCTGCTGCGCGCCTCCGTCGCTTCATCCGGCAACGACCACCGTCTCGGCGCCAATGAAGCCCCGCCGGCCATCATCTCGATCTTCCTCGGCGATATGCTCACCGACATCATTGAGCAGTTGGAAAAGGGCCTGCCGACGCGCACGATCAAAGGCGGCGCCATTGATCTGGGGGCCCGTTCGCTTCCCCAGATTCCGCGCGACACCGGCGATCGCAATCGCACATCGCCTTTCGCCTTCACCGGGAACAAATTTGAGTTCCGCGCGCCCGGCGCGTCGATGACGGCGGCCTGGCCCAACACGATTATCAATACCATCGTCGCGGAGTCCCTTGATTATCTTGCGACCGAACTCGAAAAAGCCGCCGGCGCCCGACCGACCGACGCCAAGCTCAAAGGCGCGGTCAAGAGCGTTCTCAAAAAGGTCGTCAAGCAGCATAAGCGCATCATCTTCAATGGCGACAACTACGCCAAGAAGTGGGAGAAGGAGGCGGAGAAACGCGGCTTGCCCAACCTGCGAGACTCGGTCGAAGCGCTGCCCGTGCTTCGCACCAAAAAGGCGGTCGATCTGTTCAGAAAGTATGGCGTCATGAACAAGGCCGAGGTCGATGGCCGCGTTCACATCCTGCTCGAGAAGTACGCCATGCAACTACAGATCGAGGCGGAGCAGATGGTCCTGATCGCAAGGCAGGCGATTCTTCCAGCCGCGCTCGAGCATCAGGCGAATCTCGCGGAGGCCGTCGCCTCGACGCAAGCCGCTGGTGTCGAAGCGGATCACGTCCAGAAGATGCTCGAGGAGTTCGTTGCCCTGGTCACCGCATTCAGCAAGGCGACTGATGCACTGGACGCGGCTCGGCCCGGGAACGGCTTGTCCGGCGCGCACGGCGGAGAAAGCGAAGACCCGCTCAAACTCGCGAGAATGATGCGCGACAAGGTCATTCCGAAGATGAACATCCTGCGTGAACTCGGCGACAAGCTGGAGCAGCACGTCGCCGGTGATCTCTGGCCGTTGCCGACCTATCGGGAACTGTTGTTCATCAAGTGAGATCGCGCCCGCAACGCCGACCATCGTCAACAGGCACGCAGAACCTCCAAGCCCCATGCCTTGACGCGCAGACGCTCGGCATGATGCAGCAACGGCCGGCCCTCCACTTCGATACCCGCCGCCCGAAGCAGCGAATCGTCCATTCGAAGCAGTTCGGCGCTGCGCAGCGGCCAGGGGGCGTGGTGAATCCTGCAACGACGCGGCCGATTGTGGTGGTCTACGGTGAAAAGGGCATAGCGCTCCGTCAGAAAATGCGCGAGCTCCCCCGGCTTGGAGATCGGCAATGGTGCGCCGACGCGCCATGAACATCGCAGATTTCCACCCGGCTCATCGATTCGTTCTGTCGCGTAATCGATGTGGTCGCCTTCGCGGAAGAGCGACATCCTGGCGTAGAAGTACGGCAGGTGAAAGAACCGTCTTGCCGCCCACACGCCCGCTCTGCTGGCTGCATCCAGACTAAAAAAGTACACGCCGCTGCCGACATCGTCGTTGAGCCTTCCCCGATACCTCACGTAGGTTCGCACATTGCACTCATGGAAATCAGTGATTCCCGGAAGTGGCAAGCGCGGCACGAACGTTGGACTGACATCACGCATGGTGAACGGCACCAGCCCAATCCACGCACTGCCGTCGAGCGTGTCGATTTCAAAGTGCGCCGGCACCAGCGGCCGCAAGACGGATACCGGCACCCGCCAATGCATGAACAGCAGCGATCGCCACTCCATGCGCATCAGTGCCGGGCCGGAGGGCCTTGCAGGGCCTGAGTTATCGGGCAGTCGCTCGGTCATCCGCCGCAGTGTATGGGCGACTGGCCCGGCCGAAGCCGCGCACAACCCGGCCGCCGGAGCCGCTGAGAAAGCAGTAATCCACTTGCGGCGGCCCACGGTACAATCCGCTCCTTTCCTCATATTGCACGAATCGCCGGAACTGATGATGCGATCTCACCGATATGAGTAACTGAGCGAATCGAACGCCGCACGTGTCGGCTCTTAGTATTCGCCTGAAGGAGCCCGAATGGCTGTGACCACTTCGACGAAGTGCAGGGAGGCGGGCACTCGCAGCAGGAAGTCGCCGCGCAAACAAAGCAAGCGCTTCGGCAAGCGGACTCTGCCGGTCGATCTAGAGAGGTTGGAGGCGGCGACGAAATGCATTCGCCTCCGGCCCATCGCGCCTTCGCGCTGAATCCCCTGCTCGACGTGGTTCATCACGCCGACGATCCTGCGCAACTGGGTTTTCATTTCAACTTGATGCCGAAGAACCGCTCTGCATTCGAATCAAGCTGCGCCTCCAACGCCGCCGGGTCCATGCCGCGCAGCTCGGCAATGAACTTCGCGACGTGAACGACGTGCTTCGGCTCGTTCGGCCTCACATTCCGAACCGGCTCCGGCGAGAGAAATGGCGCGTCGGTTTCAACCATCATCCGATCGAGTGGCACCATCTTCGCCGCAGCCGCCACCTCAGGCGCGTTCTTGAACGTCACAACGCCGGTGAAGCTGATCCATGCGCCGAAGTCAAGCACTTTGCGCGCCTCATCAGGCCCGGCCGTGAAGCAATGAAACACATACCGTGCAGGATCGAAGGGGGCGTTCCGAAACACCGCAAGCAGTTCATCAAACGCATCGCGGCAGTGTACGACGATCGGCTTCTCCAGCCCTTGTTGTGACCACTGCTCAATGAAGCCCAATTGCGTCTTGAGCACTTCATTTTGCAATGCGCGCTCCGGCTTCTCATAGTGATTGTCGAGTCCAAGCTCGCCCCATGCCACGCACTTGGGATCCTCCGCCACACGCCGTACGTCGCTCCAGTCAACTGGCTCATCAGCATGAAGCGGATGCACGCCCGCGCTGCACCAGATGTTTTCATGCTCCTGCGCGATCTGGAGGTTGCGCAGGCAATCTTGCGAAGTCGTTGAGATCGTAATGCAACCGCCGACTCCTGCCGCCCGCGCGGCTGCGAGCACTTCATCGATACGGCCTTCGTACTGCCTGAATGTCAGATGACAATGCGTGTCGATCATCCGTTCAAGTGTACCGGCGTCGGGACGTTATGCTGAGCGGCTCGCCATGACCAAGCCAGATCAACAACGTATCGTCATCACGCGGCCGCTCCCGGGCGATCCTGTCGGCCGCTTCGCTGCCGCTGGTTTCAAGCACGTCTGGACCAATCCGAAGGATGAACGGCTCACCCGTTCCGAACTGCTTCGCGCGGTCGCCGGCGCCGAGGCGGTTCTGGCAACACCCGCCGACACGCTCATCAATGCCGAGTTCTTCGATGCCGCCGGGCCACAACTCCGAATCGTAAGCAACTACGCGGTCGGCGTTGACAATGTTGATCTTGTCGAAGCTGCCACACGTGGCGTTGTCGTCGGACACACGCCCGATGCTGTGACTGAACCGACGGCTGACATTGCATGGCTGCTGTTGCTTGGCGCGGCGCGGCGTGCGGCCGAGGCGACCGACCTCGTGCGCAGCGGCACATGGACCGGGGTTGCCCCGCTGCAACTGCTTGGCCATCGAATCATCGGCAAGACGCTGCTCATCGTTGGCGCAGGTCGCATCGGCAGCGCAACAGCCAGACGATCGATCGGGTGGAACATGAACGTCCTCTACGTGTCGCGCTCGGCGAAGCCCGACCTTGAAGGCGCGCCGGTGCGAGCCAGGCGTGTCACCTTAGATGAGGGACTTGCGCAGGCGGACTTCGTGAGCATTCACACACCGCTGACCGATGAGACACGTCATCTGATCGATGCAACGCGCCTTTCGCACATGAAACGCTCCGCCATCCTGATAAACACGGCGCGCGGCGCGGTGATTGATGAAGATGCGCTGGTTCGCGCGCTGCGCGAACGTTCCATTGCCGCAGCAGGGTTGGATGTGTATGAACATGAGCCCAAGCTTGCTGAGGGACTTGCGCGACTTGACAACGTCTTCCTGCTTCCTCACCTGGGCAGTGCAACGGTCGATGATCGTGTGTGGATGATGGAAATCGCCGTAGACAACATCATCGCGGTCCTCACTGGCGCGCAGCCGCCGCACATCGTCCCCCCGGCCCATGCGTGACTGTCGCCCATTCATCGCTTTCCGTTCTTCAGATCCGGTTCGGCATCTGGTATACTGCGCGAGTTGACGCATGCTGACGACGTGAAGGGTGATCTGACAGAATTGTTGGCTCGGATTACCGACGGCGACCATGCCGCTGCCAGCGATGCGCTGTCGCTCGTCTATGACGAGTTGCGCGCCATCGCAGGCGGCCATTTCAAGCGACTGGGCGACGCCGCCGGCGCGAACACGCTCCAAGCCACTGCGCTTGTCAATGAAGCGTACATCCGTCTCGTTGAAGCCAAGAGCATTCACATTCACGATCGCAAGCACTTTTGCGTGCTCATTGCGAAGATCATGCGCCAGATTCTGGTTGATCACGCTCGCGCCAAAGGCGCCATCAAGCGCGGAGGCGATCGTGACCAGCGCCAGCGCATTACGCTCGCTGCCGTGCCAGGATCAGACACGCCGAGCGTTGATCTCCTTGATCTGGAAGACGCGCTTGCGCGGCTAAGTGAGATCAGTCCCGAACGCGCGCGGCTTGTCGAACTGCGATTCTTCGGCGGACTCACGTCGGAAGAAGCGGCTGATGTGCTCGACATTTCGCGCGCGGAGGCGGCAAGACGATGGCGAGCGGCAAGGGCGTGGCTTGCCGTTCAGTTGCAGAAGGGCGATTGACGTGACCACTGAAGAGTACAACCGCATCGAGGCGCTCTTCACTGAAGCACTTGGTCTGCCACCCGAGCAGCGGGCTTCGTTCCTCGATGCGCATGCAGACGACACCAGCATCCGCCAACAGGTCGAACGCATGCTCATGATGGACGCTCAAAGCTGCCCCACGTTCGAAACACCGGCCATGCAGAGTGTCTTGTACTCCGGCTTGAGGAGCGGCGACGACGACGCTCCGCTGCCGCAGCGCATCGGCAGTTACCGCATCATTCGGCGCCTCGGGGCCGGCGGCATGGGCATTGTCTACGAGGCGGAACAGGACGCGCCGCGCCGCCGCGTCGCGCTCAAGGTGATGCGTCCTGGAGCCGTGTCACGGCAAACACTTCGCCGCTTCGAAGTTGAAGCGCACGTCCTGGGCCAGTTGCAACATCCGGGAATCGCCCAAATCTATGAGTCCGGCGTCGCAACCTCGGCAGATGAGAGCGGGAATGAAGTCGGAGCCCGGCCGTACTTCGTCATGGAGATGATCGAAGGCAAGCCGCTTCGGGAACACGCGCGTGATCAGCGGGCCACCATCCGCGACCGGCTCCTGCTCATCGCCCAGATTGCTGAGGCCGTTCATCATGCCCATCAGAAGGGAGTCATCCACCGTGACCTGAAACCCGACAATGTGCTGGTGACCGAGGAGGGCCAGCCGAAGGTGCTTGACTTCGGCGTCGCACGCGCCACCGACCTGGATGTCATGGTCACGACGCTTCAAACACATGCCGGACAAATCATCGGCACGTTGGCGTACATGAGTCCTGAGCAGGTGGCCGGCCGCCCCGAGATGCTTGATGCGCGGAGCGACGTGTACTCGCTCGGCGTTCTCATGTACGAAATGCTGACCGGCGCGCTGCCGCTCGATGTCACGCGCGCAAGCGTGCCAGCCGCGCTGCGCATGATTCAGGAAGCGGAACCGCGCCGGCTCAGCGAATTCAACGTCCGCTTGCGAGGTGACCTTGAGACGATTGTCGCCAAGGCGATGGAGAAGGATCGAAGTCGGCGATATCAATCGGCGCTCGACTTCGCCGGCGACATCCGCAGATATCTCAACGATCAACCGATCATCGCGCGCCCCGCAAGCGCCCTCTATCAATTTCGTAAGTTCGCCAAACGCAACAAGGCCGTCGTCACGGGCGCTGCCGCCGCGTTCATCAGCATCACCATCGGGATGATCATCGCCACATGGTTCGCTGTGGAGGCCTCTTCGCAGCGCAGTGATGCCGAACAAGCGCGGGATGATTTGAAGCGCCAGCGCGATGCTGCACGCGAAGTGGCTTATCGTTCAACGATCGCGGCAGCTTCTGCCTCACTGGCGGCTGGTGATTTTCAGGCGGCGCAGTCGCATCTCGAACAGGCCATCGCTGAACCAGCAGGCGCCAATGGCGGTGGATCATCGCCCGGATGGGAATGGCGGCATCTGCGACTGCAACTTGATGGCGCATCGCTGGTCATTGATCAACCGGATGGACCCGTTTCCGAACTCACTCTTTTCCCGCACGAGGACCGTTACTATCTCTACGTCGCTGCCGGGAATGCCGTGAAAGTCTTCGACACTGGAGACGGCTCGTTGAAGGAGCACATTCCGCTTGGCGAACATCGAGCAGTGCGATTGGCAATCTCGCCGGACGGAACACTCCTGCTGCTCGAACTGCACCCCGTTGAGCGGGGGGCCGCCCTCCCCCAAGTAGCGATGCTCCGGCTCGACCACGCAGCCGGCTTGGAGAGTCCAGCAACAGAGCTCTGGAGGAGAGCTCGCGCGGCAGCCGGTCGTCACGTCTTCTCACCCGACGGCCGGCAGGTCGTCGTCGCACTTATTGAAGATGAAGCCATCGCTTGGCTCGACGCGCAGGACGGCTCCGAGCTGACGCGCTTTCCGATCGAAGGCGGCGCGCCGGTGCGGGTTGCCTATTCGCCCGGCGACGACGAACCCAACGCCGTCATGTTTGCAACCAGTCTGCCGAACAACCTCGGCGTGACGGGGCTGGTGAGCGATGATGGCGAAGTCACGATCACAACGAGGGTTCACTTCTATTCGCACGCTGCATTTGCTCCCGCACTTCGAAAAATCGCGTGGGAAGTCTGGACGGACGGGCGTGTGATCACGGCGGACCTGCGCCATGGCGGCATCGATCAAGTGCCGCAGCGCCCCGGCCGAGAACGCAAACCGCTTGCGTGGCACACACCGAGAACGGACGCCCGCAATGCATGGCTGGCCGTCGGTGATGAGAATGAGGTGCTCATCTGGGACGTAGTGCAGTGGGAGCCCTTTGCGCTGCTGCCGGGTCACGAACGCACCGTCACGTCAGGTTGCTTCTCTCAAGATGGTCGCATTCTCGTCACCGGTGATGCTGGCGGAACCATTCGCGTGTGGTCCATGCCGCCGACCTCGTCGCCGTGGATCGTGCATCGATGGGACCACTGGGCTCAGGCGTGCGGCCGGCTGTCGCCTGACGGCCGCACCTTGGCAACAGTCGGCTGGTCCATTCTGCGGCTGTGGAACGTACCGGAAGGCACGCTTCGAGCAACCTACAACCTCGGTTCACGTTATGTCGATGATGTCGCGTTCAATTCTGATGGGTCGTTCCTGGCGGTTTCTTCGCGCGACCGTGGCCTGAGAGTCATCGAAGTGCTCTCGGCGGACGCCGCACCTGGTGAGACCGGCCGAGTTGTGCTTGAGACCGACTTGATCGGCAACCGCCCACTCGCGTGGGCTGCTGCGGACATCATTGGTAGGGATACAGACGCCTTGCTCTGGCTCAACCCCGGCGGCGTGCTGGAGGCATACGAGATCCGTTTGCCCGAATCGGGCACACCTTCGTATGAGCGCCTCAGCGTGTTCGAGTTCAGTCCAGCCCCGATGCATCTGATGGCGGTTGAGGACACTCACGTGTTCGCGCTCGCATGGTCACCAACACAAGCGCCTCCATCGGAGCAGCAATCGAAGATTCAGTACCACCTCATTGCGTTTGATCTTCAATCGGGGCGACAGATCGCGGAGGTGACGGACAGCGGCGATCGGCCGAGCAGCATCGCGCTGCACGGCGGCACATCGCCAATGATCGCAATCGGTGATGAAGGTGGCCACGTTCATTTGTGGCGGCTCGCACCAACCGGTTTGGAACCCATATGGAGTGCGAGATCGACCGGAGCCGCGATCCGGTCACTCGCCTTCACCCAAGATGGCAGCCGAGTCGCAGCCGGCCGTGTCGCAGCTGTCGATCTGCTCGACTCAGCCAGTGGAACGACAGTCGCCAGCATTCCGCATAAAATCGGCCGAGTCGTAGGTCTTGGATTCACAGATCATGACGCTGCGCTTGTCGCCTGCGGTGAAGACCACCCGCTTGCCATCTTCGATGCAGCAGGCATGGCTGGTGAACCGCGCCTTCCAAGTGAATTGCTGGCGGAACGCAGTGAGTTCCGGCAGGCGCGACTGATCGCGGACCCTCTGTTCGAATCGCTCCTCGCCCGCAGCCGAGTCCTTGCAGCGCTGGAGACGGACTCGCTCTCGCCTTGGCAACTGGAAGCGGCGACGGCGTACACGAAGCGCCGCGACGACCACCGGTCTGGCCTCGCCAATGACGCTATCTTTGCGATTCGCCGAGGTGACTATGCCTCCGCGCTGGTTCGATACGAGGCGCTGCGAGCGCAGCAGAACTCCCTTGCTCCTGTCTGGAATTCCTTCTGCGCGAAGCTTCATTATCTGCTCGGCGAGCATGACAAAGCCGAGACTTCACTCGCCGAGTTCATGGAGTGGCCAATGCACATCGACTACATCGGCCCTGCCGATTGGGCCCTGGCCGCTCTGATCGCTCATCACCATGGCATCACCGACGCAGCGTCAAACGCATGGAAGAGCGCCCTTGACGCTGCCACCACCGATGGCGAACCCAGCTTTGAACTCGATCGTGCGATCTGGGATGAAGCGAAGTCGCGTTTCGCATCAGGTCGTGGATGACCTCTGCACGACGCGCGCGCGGTGCAACCGGCCAATCTCACGCAACCGCTTTACAATCCGATCCGTGCGCACTGCATCCGAAAGGGAATATGCCGAATTGATTCGCGGCGCAACGGCGCTTTCGCAGGATGGCGAGGTTGTGAAAGTCTGGCTTCTGCGCGATGGTCGCATCATCAAGCTGTTTCGTCGGAAGCGGCTGATCTCCTCCGCGCTGTGGAGGCCTTATGCACTGCGGTTTGCACATGCTGCGGCGCGGCTGGACGCACTCGGCATCGCGACCGTGAACGTCCACGAGATCGTCCGGCTGCCGCATATCTCCCGCCATGGCGTCATTTACGATTCACTGGAGGGAACGCCACTGCGCGACGCCCTGGCAACCGGAGGGGCAACGGCGTGCTCGTTATGGACGGCCTTTGCTGCGTTTCTTGCCATGCTGCACAAGCGCGGGGTCTATTTCCGCGCGATTCATCTGGCGAATGTCATCGTGTCGTCCGGCGACTCCTTCGGGCTGATCGACGTCTCAGAAACACGGTTCTTTCACCAACCGCTGCGTCCTATGTTACGGGCCCGGAACTTCAAGCCGTTGCTCAAATATGAACAGGACATCAACGCAATGCGGTCATTCGGCTTTGATCGCTTCCTCGACCTTTACCTCGAAGATGCGCGGCTGAGCGGGCGCGATCAGACCCGCTTTCTCAAGGCGACCGGCCGACTTCACCCCGGCCCTTGATTCGTTGATCAAACCGAGACCAGTCCCGCTTCGAGCTGCTCTTGCCGCCATGGGACATGGTCGTGAAGCGCATCGCTGACTCCGACGGGCATGGCCAGATGCAGCTGCGCGGGACTGGTAAGTTCCATCTCATTGGACCCCTCATGCACGCCGCTTTTGAGCGCGCTGCCACTCCAGTCGACAGGCATCGTTCCGCAGGCGAGACCGGGTCTTCGCCGCAAGCATGCCCCGTGGCTTCGCGGGTAATAACTTGCTGCTGCAAGCTCAAGCGTCACCACCTCACCCTGAAGATGGTGCGGAACGGCGATCGGCTGATGTATCGCGCCGAAGTCGCCGCCATTGCAACGGAACGAGAAATGAATGTCTCTCATGCCTTCACGGACGATGAAGGATTCATCCGGCGGCCTGAGATGCACGATCGCCTCAGCAGGTCCTTCAAATCGGTTCTGGTAGTAAACGCATAACTCCGCGCACCCGTCATGCACCCGCACGATGGGCATAAACGAGAGTCCCTCCGCTTCGTAATAGATGTCGCCGACTACTTCGCGCAAGTAATCCGGCAGTTTGTCCTCGTACCGCAGCGCGTAGAAGAGGAACGCGCCGGAACCTGCCGCAAACAGCGGCGCGACGAAACGCTGCACCCATATCAAGCCGCCGCCTGAATCCGGACTGAGGAGAATCCACGAGACAATCGTCCAGATCACGGTTGCGATCAGGACGAGGACGAGAACGAAGTTCCGGGTCTCGTGCATGGTGCGCTCCGCTTCGGCAGCGAGGGGCGACAGCCCCGCAGCCGCGCACTCCCCCATGGATGCGCGCAGT
Organism: uncultured Isosphaeraceae bacterium; assembly: GCA_964523675.1. GTDB lineage: Bacteria > Planctomycetota > Phycisphaerae > Phycisphaerales > SM1A02 > CAZFZT01. The sequence continues at coordinate 3,262 of CAZFZT010000059.1, read as the reverse complement.
GCGGAACCATCTTGAGTTTCTTCCCTCCAAACCAAAGGAGCCGTGGCGACGTTCAGTATCGCACACGATTCATATAGGTGCCAGCAAAAACCTGGCAGGCGGCGCATTTGCATTGAAAACCCGAGATCTGGTGGCTATTCGCCGCTAATTAGCAGGAACATCGCCCAGATTTCAGGAATACTCCATCGGCCATTTCGGCGTTGTCGGCCGACTCTGGACATGCCCACCCGGCTCCAGCCCGGAGATCACGAGACAGACGCGCCGCGAGGAATGTCACTCAGCTGGCTTGGCGTGGGCCCGGATTCACAGATACGCTGCCAGCATGGACTTCAACGCGCCGCCTCACGACCCGGTTCCTGCGTTCCTGCGCTGGCTGGACGACGCCCGAGCCACGGGGCTGCCCAACCCGAATGCGATGTCCGTCGCCACCGTTGATCCGGATGGACGGCCGTCGTCTCGAATTCTTCTCCTGAAGGGCCTCGATGAGCGCGGCGCGGTCTTCTTTACGAATCGGCAGTCTCGCAAGGGGCGCGCGCTGGAGGCCAATCCATACGCGGCTCTCCTCTTCCACTGGGATGTTCTAGACCGCCAGGTGCGCATGGAAGGGCCGGTGCAGCATGTCTCCGATGCCGAGTCGGATGACTACTTTGCGACCCGGCCGCGCCCGAGCCAGATCGGCGCGTGGGCCAGCCGGCAATCAGAGCCCGCGAACGATCGATCCGAACTTGAACGTGCGGTGGCAGAGGTCGAAGCACGCTTTGCGCCGGACAAACCGGTGCCGCGCCCACCGCACTGGGGCGGTTATCGCATGCACCTGCATCGCATGGAGTTCTGGCAGGGGCACCCCTACCGCCTCCACGACCGCATCGTGTATGAGCGCGATCGTGCAGGAACCTGGCGCGTGCAGCGGCTGTTTCCGTAACTCACTGCACGCTCAGATCGAGTTCCGCACACATCTGCTCGATCAATGCTCGCTTTTCCACAGGGCATCGAGCCATTCCCAAGACCATCTCGCCTTTCGCAATCTTTGCGAGCGCTGCCCGCACCTCACTCATGCAGCGCAAAGGACTGCGTCTGATTTCTTCCTCATGTTTCAACCTGTTCGTGCCCGGCAACAACGCGAAGGCCCAGCCCTCATCCGCTTCAGCATCCTGCCAGCAGTAAAGCTCCCATCCTTTGAATGAGCGAACAGAACGTTCGCTGACGAGATCAACCGCATCCTTGCGTGCCTTCTCCGCCGGCTCGATCCCGAGCAGCTTTGCAACGGTGGCGTGCATTTGCAGGGCCTGGACCTTGCCGAGGTTGCGGCCGCCGAGCGGTTTGTCGTGCCGCCAGGCGATCATGATGCCGTTCATCTCGGGGTTCGTGACCGGGTCGTAACCGTGCATGCCCAGCGGCCCACCGTGGTCCTTGGCAGGCGCGGTCACGGCCTCAGCCCTGCGATTGAAGGTGTAGCCCTTCTCGAGAATCACGACGATGTCGCCGGTGCGCGTCGGATGGTCATACGCCCACTGCTTCGGCAGTTCATTGCGGCGGTATGCCTTTGCGAATTCGTGCTTGTTCACCGCATCCAGAATCGCCTGCACGCGCTCGGGATCATTCTCTTCAACCTCTCGATCTTCGGTGAAGAAGATGTGGCCGGTGTTGCCGGAGGTCACCATGGCGATGTCTTCTGCCTCTTCAACGCCGGCCAGATAGCCCATATGCACCAGCGTCTCAACGGCCGACATCCCGTGGTCGGTCGTGAGAATGACCCAGAACTCAGCATTTTCATGATCCTTCCAATCGCGCTTCCAAAGCGCGACAGCCCTCTCAACAACTTCACCGAGCAAGCGATCGGCTTCCGCGAGCTTCTCAACCGGCTCTGGGGCATCCGGGCCGTATTGATGCCCGGTGCTGTCCGGGCCGACGATGTAGCCCATAAGCAGGCGCAGCGGACCTTCGCTCTCGCCGCGCTTTTCGTCGGTCTCCCATATGCCCAACAGCGCCATAATGCGCTCGCGATCCGTAAGGCGACCTTCATACTGCTCACCGAAGTATTCAGTGGTAACGTCGCCGCGCTGCGAATGCGAGAGCGGCCAGTCGATCGATGCGGTGCGAATCTGCTGCCGCGCTGCGGTCAGCCAGATCGGTTCCGCTTCCAACATCTCGGCCCACGGCGGATAGCGAAACGGCCGAACACTGCGGCCGGGACGTGTGCGCGAAATGTCAATGAACGAATTGCCGGTGATGCCATGCTCGCGGACTTTGGTTCCCGTCGCCAGCGAAACGTGGCTCGGAAAAGTCAGCGACGGGAAGACGGGCACAAGGTCTCGCGTGAACGCGCCTTCGCGCATCAATCGATCAAGCGTCGGCGTCTCGCCTCGGTCAATGTAGTCTGGCCGAACGCCGTCGATGCTGATCCAAAGGACAGTGCGCGTGGGTTCAACAGCAACGCTTTCATTGCCTTTCGGCGGCTCGGCGCATGCGATCGATGCGACAAGCAGAATGGTCGAGAAAGCCCATCGAAGTCGTGCAATCATTCACAAGTGTAGGTCGGGTGACGCCCTGAACGTTCGTTCTTCGGGTGGAGCCGCAACCTCCAGTCGCCATCACACGGCTGCCCTGCGTTCATGACGAAGTTGTCCGCAGGCGGCGGCGATGTCCCGGCCGCGACTGGCGCGGAGATGCGCGTTGACCTTGCGCTGGCGCAGCACATCCTGAAACGCTCGGACGTCGTCCGTCGTTGGACGATCAAACGGAAGGCCGCGCACCTCGTTGTAGCGAATCAGGTTCACATTCGCTCGCAGACGTTTCGCCACCGATGCAAGTTCCTTCGCATGTTCAATACGATCGTTCACATGGCGCAGGAGCAGATACTCGAGCGTAATCTCCCTGCCCGTCTTGGCGAAGTATTCATCGCACGCATCGAGAATCTCATTGATCGTCGCGTAACTCGCCCACGGAATGAGCGTCTTGCGAATCTCGTCATTGGGCGCGTGAAGTGAAAGCGCCAGCGTCACAGGAATCTCAAAATGAACCAGCTTTCGAATCGCAGGCGGAAGGCCGACGGTTGATACCGTGATCTTCCGCGCGCTGATGCCCATCCCCCACTTCGCATTGAGCGTGCGAATCGCGTTGGTAACAGCGCTGAAATTCGCAAGCGGCTCGCCCATGCCCATGAAGACGACGTTGGTGATTCGGCAATCGATGTGTGGAAGCTGATTGCCGATTGCCGGTTGCCGATTGCCCAACCGATGCACCTGTTCGACTATTTGTCCCG
>CAZFZT010000058.1:0-22620 GCA_964523675.1 uncultured Isosphaeraceae bacterium | reverse complement strand
CGCGCGGGCGCGTCGACGCGCCGGCCCTTCTCTCTTTCAAAACCATGGAAGAACCGATCATGCATGTGAGCCATGGAACCGATCGGTAATGACGATGCCAGTCGCAAAGGTCGCGCACCCTTCCATATCTCCTTGCAGGGCCAGCTACCGGCAGGGTCGCTCTGGCCACACACTGAGCGGCATCCTGGTAGGGCTGGCAATCGCTGGTGGATTCGCTGTCGTCGCTGTCCTGGTGCGGCCGAGTGTGCTTCTGGGTTCGGGACGAACGGAAACAGTTCAGTCGATGGCATCGCCTGAGCGCGTGGAAGTTCTCGATCAATTGGCCATGCTCATCGGAGGCAGCGTGGAAGTGCTGGCGGTGCATGAGCGTGGGGGAAGTGGCAGGAAAGGTAGCTCGCCATTTGTCGAAGTCGTCCTTCGTGTCGGCGGTGATCCCGCTACCGAGTTCATTCGCCCCGAGGATCTGGCGGTCATCAGTCACAGCCGGGTCCTGAGAACGGTCATGTTCTACGGACGCCCGGTCCAAGCGCCCTCAAAAGACTCTGATGACGAGTTTGTCCTTTGGACACGAGGTGAGATTCAGCGACGGGAGTTCTGCAACATGTGGCGGCGTGACCCAGCCGTCGTCCCTCGACTCATCGCGTCGGATGTATCGGACCTGCGTGTGCAATTGATGCCGGCAACCGGCCAAGATCGTGCAACGATGCGTATCGGGCTTACCTGGACAGAAGAAACGTCCGATGAGATCGAGGAGGCGCATGTTCTCGTGGAGGTCAATGCGCGGATGAACGCCCATGAAGCATCGCACCCCTGAAACCTCGCCGGCTGTTCGCAGGGCTTACACACTCATCGAACTGTTGATAGTTGTCGGTCTGCTTGGTCTGGCCGCGTCGCTCCTGATTCCGCACCTGACGGTGCGAACAAGTCTGGAGACTCAGGCAGCGGTGCGCATGATCATTGCAGACATCTCGTTCGCACAGTCGGACGCGATGGCGCACCAGGAGCTGCGCCGCGTTCACTTCTTCGAAGATGGGAGTGGGTACTGCCTCACCCGCGTTACCGGCTCATTCGACGCCGCCTTCGATCCGGAAACGGCAGAGTACATCCCCGATCCCACCTCCACCACCGGGCAATGGATCGTCAACTTCGCAGCCAGCGATCGCTTCTCCGGTGTGCAGATCGGTGAAGTGAGTCTGGACAGCAACAAACGTTACCTCACGTTCGACTCGCTCGGCGGCACCGTCAAGAGCGGCGGAGGTCCGGGAACCGGTGGTTCCATCCTCGTTACCTCAGACCAAGCCAATTACCTCATCTCAGTTGCGCCATTCACAGGAAAGCTGACCGTCGAGAAGGTCGATTGAGAGCAATCACGAGGCGGTCGAGGGTGATCGCAGTTTCGCAATACAGGACGACGAAAGCATTGCACATGTTTGGAGGCAGATTTTCATCTTCGTGCGGCCTGCTTGGAATCGACATTGGATCGCGGTCGATCAGAATGCTGCAATTGCGCAAGCAGGGAAGTCACATGGCGGTGGTGGGCGCGGCCGAGGCGCCGATCAATAGCGCCACCAGCGCCGACGGCCAGATGTCCTCGAACACGCAACACGGATGTGAACAGGGTGAGAGCACAGGCAAAACGGCTGCGGCGCGATTGAGTGAGCGCATTCGAGCGAGTTTCACGTCCGGCGGATTTACAGGACGCCGATGTGTCGTGAGTCTGCCGCGCAATGATCTGTTCGTCCAGTCGATTCGCCTGCCCAAGATGCCGCCTTCGGAGCTGCGCCAGGCGGCGAAGTGGGAGGCAGCGGAGCGCTTCGGCACCGATCCTGAAACATCTGAAGTGGAAATCATTCGAACCGGCTCCTCTACAACGAGTCCCGGAGGTGAAGGCCGCGAAGAGCTTCTCGTTGTCGCAGCGCCGCACGCAGTGCTCCATGCTCGGCTCAACCCCATCCTCGAAGCAGGGTTGCGCCCTGTTGCGGTCGATACACACTTCTGCGCTCTCGCCAGGATTTTCAGTCGGCAATTTCGCCGAGAGAGCGATCGTCAGTACGTGCGCGTTGTGCTTGAAGTCGGAGCGTCGGGGTCAACGGTGCTGATTCTGCGCGGTTCTGAGATAGCGTTCTGCAAGCTGATTAGCATTGGAGGTCGCGAGTTTACCCAAGCTGTCTCCGAGCATCTGCAACTGGATCATGCGGCTGCGGCCGAGCTGCGCGCTGCACGAATGGCAGCGGCAATAGGCGGTGTCGATGAAGCCGGTGCTGGGGTCGAAGCTGCTGTTGAGAAAACCGATCCCGCAACCGATCGCGCGATCTACGAGGCAGTCCGCCCGCTCATGGGTGAACTCGCCAAAGATGTCGCGTTGTGTTTGCGGTACTACGGCGTGACGTTCAGGGGCAAGCCCGCGTATCAGATCGTTCTCACAGGCGGTGAAGCCCTTGAACCGCATCTGGCTGCAATGCTCCGTACCGCGTGCAAACTGCCGGTCGTTTTCGATGATGAGCCGGAGACACTGGCCAGTTTGCTGCCCGGTATTGGAACCATTCTACATCGCACGCCAGGCACAGCTTCGCAGTGGGCGGTTGCAGCGGGACTGAGTATCCGAAATCTGGAACGCGCCGACGCGCGCTTGAACGAACGATCTGAGGTTCGCAGCGCCGAAGCGGAGCCGCGGACTGCGCGTCATGAATCGCCGGACCGGGAAACGAAGGTGGAGCAGGCGGGGGAGATGACGGTGGGATCGCCTTCGGCTTCCAGAGATTCAGCATCGCGAAGGGAGGCAGCATGAGCCAGAAGCCGATCGATCTCATGCCCGAGGCCATCCGCGCTTCGTGCCAGGCGGGGCTGCGCACCGGCCGGTACATCGCTGCGGCGGTTGCCGGCATCGTCATTGTCGTCGTGTTGTCGACGCATAGCCGAGTGAATCTCGAACGAGCGCAGGATCGGCTTGAGCAGGCCCGTCGTACTGCGAATCTGGTACTTCAGACGGAGGCGCGATCCAATGAGCTCCATGCCCAGCTTCGAGAGGCGGAGCGAGCGGTCATGTTGCATGATCAGATCGCAATGCCGATGCGCATCAGCGCGCTCCTTTCGACCATCGTGAATCGACTCCCGGCATCAGCATCGCTGGATCGTGTTGACTTGAACGGTTCCTCGCGCGCCCCCGCACGCTCCGCACGTTCAAACTCGAAATCGGCCAGCGACGACATTCAACCGCGCTTTCTTGTCGGTGAGCTTGCTGGCTTCGCCGCCTCGGATGCAGAGATCATCAAAATACTCGAATCGCTCAGTTCGATGCATCCATTCGAGGACATCACCCTCGACTTTACACGAACGCGCACTGTGCGAGGTCATTCGGCACGTGAGTTTCGCATCAGCTTCCGCGTGAATCTTGATTCGGCCTACGAGGAGCGCGTCGCCGCACACCCTGAACCCGCCCAGCCGCAAGATCGCTTCGCGGCAGAACTGACCCAGGCGCTCGACGCAACTGACGAGTAACAGCCATGATGACCGACCGCAAACACATCTTCGGCGCAGTTGCTGCCTTGATCTGCGTCGCGATACTCGGCACGCTCACATTGGCTTGGCCGAGCTATCGGCAGGGAATGGCCATTGGCCAGGAGATTGAGGAACTGCGCGAGAAGACGCAAATGCTGGATGCGAGTGCCGCTGAGGTCGAATTGCTCGAGATGCGCCTTCACGAGGTGCAGCGGCAGGTGAATGAGGATCTCAAGGTGATCGCCGATTCGCCTGACCTGGCTGATCTTGTCCGGCGATTGTCATTGACTGTGGATCACGAAACGGTCATCGATCAGACATTTACAGCGGGAAGCCCGTACGCGCTGTCATTGCCGGCGATTGATGACGGCGGCAGCAAGCCCATGGCGATGCCAGTGACCATTGAGCTTGCGGGAACCTTTGAATCACTCTACGCCATTCTTACTGCCGCTGAAGACATGGACCGTCTGATCCGGATCGGCACGCTACGCATCACTTGCGAACGCAGTGTCACGAACGACGGCCGCCCGCTTCCAGTTCTCAACGCATCAGTCGGACTCGAAGCGGTCTTCACTGAGCGAGCCGCAGCACAATGATCGCCGTTGCAATTGAAGTCTGGTCGTTTACTCGCGTATTTGGAAGAGCATCATGTCCGTAATGCTTCAACGATTGTGGATTCAGTTGACGGCTGACCGGCGAAAGTTCGGCGTCTTGTGTGCTGCGCTTGCGGTCGGGCTGTTGCTTTGGGCCAGGATCATCTTGACATCGAGCGTACCACGGACCGCTGTTGCCGATAAGGCGACTGTGGTTGCGGCGAGCCCACCCACACAGGCGGATGACGGGCTGGAAATGGCGATGGCGCGACTGCGAAGCCGTCGGAAACCGATTGAGCTCGATGAGCGTCCGATGCGCGATCCGTTCGTTATCAGCCCTGTTCACTTCCCCAATCGCACGAGTCAGGGGCTTCACCCGGCAGATCAGGGAAAGTTCACGGATCAGGAAGCCGATGCCTTTGTGGATGCGGCCGCACGGCGACTGGCAACGTTGCAAGCGCTTGCCGCCGGCTTGCGACTTGAAGCCGCGATGAGCGGCGCCGGCATCGGCGTCATCAGCGGGCACACCGCACGGCTGGGCGATTTCATTCCTGCCGTCGGGAACCCAGATGTGAAGTTTGAGTTGATCGAAGTTAATCACCGGTCCGTCGTCTTGCGATTCGAGGAGTACACGTTTGAGTTGCACATGGCGAACCCAGGAAAGTGAATCCATCCGTCATCACATCAACATGATCCGTTGACGTACCGAGCGGTTCACAGGCAGCGAGGCAGGAGCAAGGCCACCGATGAAGTCACACCACCACATTGCGAACGCATCTTTTTTTATGCCCATCATGTCCGTCTGTGCGCTTTGCGCAGCAGTGGCGATCGCGGGCAGTTCTCATGCCGAGGCAGTTGAGGCAGACGACGTCGTCGCTCCGCGCGTTGCCATGAGCGCGTACGGCACCGTCGATCTTGCCGTTGAGGACACCGACCTTGCGCAAGTCCTCCAGATGCTCTCCATTCAGAGCAAGCGAAACATCATCGCTTCGCCGAGCATTTCAGCAACGGTGACCGCCAACCTGTACGACGTGACCTTCCATGAAGCGCTCGATGCCATTTTGCGCGTCAATGGATACGGCTACATCGAGGAAGGCAACTTCATTTATGTGCACACTCTAGCTGAGCTTGAGGAGATTGAACGTGCCAGCCGTCGCACCGAAAGCCGCATCTTTGAACTGGAGTACCTCTCCGCAAACGATGCGAAGGAGTTTGTGGAGCCGCTCCTGAGCGAGGATGGCCGCATCTCGGCGCGCGGTGAAGTCGCGCCAGGGTTCAGGCCTGACATCCTCGATGGCGGCGCAGACCAATACGCGTTCACTGCCAAGCTCGTGGTGAACGACTATCCTGAGAACCTCGATCAGGTTGCGCAGCTCCTGCGTGATGTCGATACCCCGCCGCAGCAGGTGCTCGTCGAGGCCACTGTCTTGCGGACTACGCTCAATGAAGACAATGCCTTCGGCATCGACTTCTCAATCATTGGCGACATTGACTTCCTCAACTTCTCGAATCCACTCTCGGTCGTTAACGAACTCATCTCGGGCGCTGGTCCGGACTCGGTCCATGTCACCGAAGGCGCCAACCCGGGCGATCCGCCGACAGTAACCGAGATCCCATTCATCAAACCCGACCGAGCCACTGCGGTGACAAGCACCGTTGGCAACACCGCGGGGCCGGGCGGTCTGAAGGTCGGCATCGTTCGCGACAACGTTTCTGTCTTCCTGCGCGTCCTGGATGAGGTGACCGACTCGAAGATTCTCGCACGACCCAAGATGCTCGCGCTCAACCGGCAGCGTGCACAGGTTCTGGTTGGCGAGCGCATCCCGTTCCGGTCGAGCACCACCACGCAAACATCCACCACTCAGAGCGTAGAGTTTCTGAACACCGGTATCGAACTCGCCTTCCGGGCGTTCATCAGTCGGGACGGCATGATCCGTATGGAGCTGCAGCCGAAGGTCTCATTCGCCGTCCGCGAAGAGATCGCTGATGGCGAAACAGCTCCGCGCGAATTCACCAATGAACTCACAACCAACGTCCGCATGCGCGACGGCGAGACGCTTGTTCTCGGCGGTCTCTTCCAGGAGGAGATTCAGACGACACGGCGGCAGGTCCCGGTGCTCGGCGATGTGCCCGGCCTCGGCGCCGCTTTCCGCGGTCATGACGACAGCGTTCGACGCTCGGAGATCGTCTTCCTTATCACGCCGACCATCGTGCATGATGAGCAGCTCTGGGACATGGGACGGGACTCGCTCGCGTATACCGAGCAGGTTCAGATTGGAGCGCGTGCGGGGCTGCTTCCATTCAGCCGAACGCGCATCACCAGCCACTACAACCAACAGGCCATCAAGGCCTACAACGAAGGCGACACCCGCCTTGCGGAGTGGTTCCTGAACAATTCGTTGCGTATGCACGCGCTGCAGCCGGAGATGGTTCGGTTGCGCCAGCAAATGACGGGTCTGGTCGATCGTCCCTATGAGCGCTCAATCCTGGAACGTGTCGTTCGTCGCGAACTGGGAGTGCTTCACGAGAACGAGACCATTCCGCAGGTCCAGGCCAGCCCCGCTGCTCCAGATCATGATTCAACGCCCCAGCCGGATTTCTCGATGAACCCTTTCGCTCATTTCATGATGCGATGGCCGGCGGTTCAGGTCGAAGAGGACGGGGACGAGACAGCTCCAGATGACACGCACATCACCAGTGTGACCGGCTCAATGGGCCATCACTCAGACGAGTGATCGGGCGATCTGAAGTCTTGACCCGTACCTAACGCTGAGTAACCACGCCCTCACTCTCAAAGGGAGCATTCGATGATGAACGCCTCACGCCGACTTCGCACTCACCTCTGCACGATTGGCGCATCTCTCGCCGTTGCCGGCGTCATGGTGGTCGCGGGCTGCACAGGTCCAACAAAGGCGGGGCGCGAGGCGCGGGCGGAGGCGCGAGGCCGGATGTCTCTGGTGAATGCTCAGATCGAATTCGATCAGGCGCGCCGTGCATTCGAGGTCGGGCAGTTCGAGCGCGCGATGCGACTGGTGACCACCGCCATTGAGCGCAGCCGCAATCAGCCCGAATTCCACCTTCTGCAAGGGCGTATTCTTTTGGAGGAGCATCGCCTGGAACCAGCTCTCGCCTCCTTTGAGCGAAGCATCAACCTGTTGCAGGCGGATGGCAAGACGCCGACTAGTCAGCAACCGCTCTTAGCGCGTGCTCACTACTTCAGCGGCATCGTGCAACAGCGCTGGTCGAACTACCAGCGGGCGTATGAGCGTTATCAAGCTGCTGCGGACAGTGATGATTCCAATGTGCAATACCCGCTCGCTGCGGCGGAAGCTCTCATCGCGCTTGAACGGTATGACGATGCCGACGCTCTCATGCGTTCGGTGATGACGCGCTTCGAACACAACGCGGCGCTGCGGCATCTGCTCGGCCAGATCGCACTCTTGCAGAACGATCCTGAGAGAGCTGTCGCGCTGCTCGGTGAAGCTCGATTGCTCAACCCGGACGATCTCTTTCTCCTTGAAGAACTGGCGCGAGCGCAGTTCTCGGCCGAGATGTTCGGTCGGTGTGAGGAATCACTGCGGCTACTTGAGCGATTGAGTGCTGCTGAGCAGGCCAAGGAAGCCGGAAAGGGTGAGAACCAGGTTGTCATTCAACGTGCCGATCTGCTGCACATGAAGGCACGGTGTCTGGTGATGACCGGCCGCACGACAGATGCTCGAAGGTGCTATCTCGAACTGACTCAGCTCACGGCCGGGCAGGTTGAGCCGTGGATCGAGTTCGGGGCTGTCGCCTTTGAAGTCGGTGATATGCGCAACCTGGCGACGGCTGCCTCGCGCGTTATTGCTCTGGGGCCGGATCGGTGGGAAGGACCGTTTCTCCAGGCCTTGTACGAACTGCGCATGAACGCGACACTTGATGTGCGTGACGACGCTGCGTTGGAACGAGCTGCGCGATTACTGCGCCAGGCGGCACGGCGATCGGAGCAGACCGGCGATTCATCACCAATTCCGCATCTTCTTCTCGGGCGCGTTCTCGAACAGCGTGGCGATAACGAAGGGGCATTGGCCGCATATACACAAGCGAAACGGATCGACCCGAACGATCGGCACGCCCACGCGTTCATCGGCGGGATTTCATCGTCGATGGCCGCCGTTCCTGTCGAGTAAATGAGGCGGGCAGCGGGACGAGGTGTTGCTGGAATCGCTCGTGATTCAAGCTTCGCACCCGTCTGATGTGTCTTGCCCCTTTCTGTGCTAAACGGCCATGAGATCAGGAAAAATTGCGAGTTTGGTTCTCCTGCTGGTGTTGGTCGGCATGGCTCTGCTGATCGGCGCGGTGTTCACCTTCCTCGGCAATCGCGGAGTCGATTTACTGACCAGCACATTGTTGATTGCGACGATCACGGGCCTGATCTTCGGGGCGGTTCTTGTTCCGATGGGTTGGTCGCTCGATCGTTCGTTGGCTCAGATCGGAAGCTCCATTGAGACGATCGGCGTCTCGATCAGCGAGACAGACGAAGAATCGGCGGCAGCGCAGACAGATCTACAGCCGGTTTTTAGCGCGCCGAAATGGCTTCTGCCGATCACCCACGCTTTCACCGCTGCGGCTGACCGGTTTCACCAACGGGAGCAGGCGCTGCGGAATCAGATGCGTGAGATCGAGATCAGGCATCGCGTCTCCGAAGCTGAACGACGCCAGGTCGAGGCGGTTCTTCATGCCTTGCGCGATCCCGTCGTCGTGACGGATGCGTTCAATGAAATCGTCATGGTCAATGAAGCGGCGGTTCATGCGCTGGGATTCCAGAAGGACGAAGCCCTGCACAAACCGATCGAAGCCGTGATTCGTGATCAGCGGCTGTGCAAACTGATTCGAGACGCACGCGATTCCGCCAACTTTTCGGACTCCCGCCATGTGGAGATGGAGATCTCACGTGAGAATCCGATGTCCATCAAGAGGGCCGCTGCGCGAGCAGCGAAATCCGATACACGTGGCAGTGAAGTCGCTGCACAGAGCGGCACGGTATATGACGTGACCTTCACGTGCATCGAGAACCACAAGGGGAAGGTGGGCGGCGTCGTTACGATCCTGCGGGATCTGACGCGCGAACGTGAATTGTCCCAGATGAAGACGGACTTTGTCTCGAAGGCCAGCCACGAGCTCCGCACGCCGCTCTCCTCGATCCGCGGTTACGTCGAAATGCTCGTTGACGGCGAGGCCGGCGACGAAAAATCGCGTCATGAGTTTTATCGGATCATGCAGGATGAGACCGAGCGACTCGGGCGCCTCATCGACAACATGCTCAACATTTCACGCATCGAAGCGGGGATCGTCCAGATTGAGCGTGAGAATGTCGATATGAAGGAACTGGTGGATCGCGCGGTCCACACCCTCAAACCGCAGGCCGAAGAAAAGAAGATCTCGCTCAACACCAAGAACGCTGCGGTTGATCTCTGCGTCGAGGGCGATGCCGACATGCTCTACCAGGTCGTGCTCAACCTGATCTCCAATGCCGTCAAGTACACGCCGGAAGGCGGGCGCATCACCGTGAGCGGCGACACCGACAACCTCACGCGCAGCGTGTTGATCACGATCTCCGACACGGGGCTTGGCATCCCACCCGACGCCCTTCCAAAGCTCTTCGACAAGTTCTTTCGGGTCGAGAACTACAAGCGCGTTGCCAAAGGTACCGGACTCGGCCTCTCGCTTTGCAAACACATCGTCGAAACAGTTCACCAGGGACAAATCGGTGTGGAATCGAAACTCGGCATGGGTTCGCGCTTCTGGTTCGCTGTGCCCATGCGATACGCCGGCTCCAAAGCGGCTGCATAGTCAGACCTCGCGGGCGCTCACGTGTGCCGCAGACAGAATGGATTCACGTTTCTTCTACTCCAACACCTCACTCTGAACAACTGATGCCCAAGCAGCGCACCATCCTTATCGTTGACGACGAGCAGCACATTCTTCAAGTGTTGACGCTGAAACTGCGCAATGCCGGCTATGAGGTCGTCACTGCTGTTGATGGCGAGGAGGGGTTTGAGGTGGCCTGCCGACATAAGCCGAATCTCATCATTGCTGATTTTCAGATGCCATATATGACAGGACTTGAGTTGTGCCAGGCGCTCTCAAAGGATCCGGGAACCGCACACATTCCCGTTCTTCTTTTGACAGCGCGTGGTTATGCGCTGGATGAGCAGGACCTTTCGGTGGGCAATATTCGGGATGTCTTGAGTAAGCCGTTCAGCCCACGCTCGATCGTGCAACAGGTCGATGAGCTGCTTGAGATGGAACAGCCCGTGAGTCCTGAGGATGCAGAGATGCAGGAGACGGGATCTCTTCACGGCCGGAATAAGGAAGCTGCGTGACAAGCATTGCTGCACATTCTGGAGGTCTGGCGGCGGCCGACGCTGATGTGCGGTTGCGCGCGCGCTTACGAGGTGCGGGCTTCACCTTGATAATGTGCAGCGAAGCCGGCGAGATCGAGCGCGATTCCGCTGCAGCTTTCGGAGATCCGCTGACTGAGATGCTGCAGCGATCCACCTTGCTGCAACGGCTCATCAAGGTAAATGCACCGCAGTGGCTTGAGGATCAGGAGCAGGTGCTGGCGATTGAGCCGGTGCCTGGGTTGTGGCTCGCGCCTATGCCGCGAGGGAATCGACCGCGTATGACGGCCCGAAGTCGGCGGCCTCGACCGCAAGGCGGGCTTGCAGTGATTCTGTTGTTTACCGATGCAATCTTTGGTGAGGGCGGGCGGCGTGGATCACATTGCAGTGAGGGACTTGCAGCACTGTGCCAATCGGCCCAGATGGATTATGAAACCGCTGCACGGCTCATCGCAAAGTTGCCACCTGCGCATGAAGGTGATGCAGGGCGTCTGCTTTCCCTGGCGAGGTACGTCTATGAGGACCACCTCCGCGCGATTGCCAATGAGCATGCAATCGAGAGCACCGGCCAGCAGTTGGCAGAGTCATACGAAGAAATCTCGCTCTTGTACACCATCATTCAGAGCATGACGGTGGTGGAGCAGCCCGAGCGCTTCGTGACGATCGCATGCGAAGAACTGCTCGATACCCTACCCTACGGATGGATTGGTGCGCAACTGTGCGCAAATCGAAACAAGCTCAAGCAATTGGCCGGACGGTTCTTCATGGCGGGCGCCTGGCCGGCAGTCGTTGGCGGCAAGGGTCATGGCGCGGCCAACGGCGCGCAAGGGATCAATGCTGCGGGCGCGGGGGCTGGGATCGTGAATCGCCATGCGATGGCGCATGGAGGTGCAACCGGACGCTCGCTGCCGAATCCGCTGATGCTGCAACTGCTTCACACGGTACAACCGGATGCGCCCATCGTTCTCGAACCGGGGAGCAATCCGGCCCATGCACAGTATCGATCGCTTGGGAATACCACCTTGGTTCATCCCGTCACAAGCGACGGTGAAGTCATTGGAATACTTGCTGCCGGCGATAAGCAGGGCCCCGATACGACCGCGTCGAATGTTGACATGAAACTGCTCGGGGCGATTGCCAGTCACATGGCGATCTTCCTTGAGAATGCAGCGCTTTACGATGACCTCAACGCAATGTTCCTCGGCACGCTCGAAGCGTTGACCGCGTCGATCGATGCCAAGGATCGCTATACCTGCGGCCATTCACAGCGCGTCGCTCATCTCACGCAGCAGCTTGCTCGAGTGATCGGCCTTGATGAGAATGTCGTCAGGCGCATGCACATCGCGGGACTGGTGCATGACGTGGGCAAGATTGGTGTACCGGAGGGTCTTCTGCTCAAGCCCGGTAAGCTCACTGACGAAGAGTTTGCGTGGATCAAGCGGCATCCCGAGATCGGCTATCGGATTCTCAAGGATATTCCGCAATTGCAGGACATCCTGCCCGGCGTGCTCTATCACCACGAACGCTGGGATGGCCGGGGCTATCCGAAAGGGCTCAAAGGTGAAGAGATCCCGCAGGTTGCGCGTCTCATTGGCCTGGCGGATTCGTTCGACGCCATGAGTTCGACGCGCACGTATCGCTCGGGGATGGACCGAAAGCAGGTCTTGAAGGAGATTGAGCGATGTTCAGGAACACAGTTTGATCCTGAACTTGTGCCGATCTTCATCGAGCTCGATTTCCGTGAATACGACCGCATGATGATCGAGCACAGAGCCGGCGGCGCAATGCCGGGAATCAGTTCGGCCGCGTAAATGCAAGACGACCTCGAACCTTTGAGGGCCTCAACATGAAGCTGAGTTACGAAGATCACGATACGGTTTCAGTCCTGCGGGTGAGCGGAGAGTTGACCGCCGATCAAGCCGACACGTTTCGTCGAACGTGTGGCGATCGGATGGGGGCGGGCATCCGAGACATCGTGATCGACATGGAGCACCTTCAGTTCGTTGATTCCATCGGACTCGAACTACTTCTCTGGCTTTCAGAGGAGCTTGCCGAGCAAAACGGGCAACTTCGCCTGGTATCGCCGGATGACACGGTTTCGAAGATCCTTGAAGTGACGCGCCTTGATCTCAAGTTTGACGTCCATAACTCCATTGAATCTGCCGCGAAGAGTCTGCGGGGCTAACCGGAAGTCGGGAGAACAGAAGAACATGATCGGCCTGCGCAATACATCCACCTATGAAACCGGCAGCCGCCTTCAACTGGGCGAGATGCTGATCAAGCGCGGCTACATCACGCCGGTGCAACTGCAACAGGCCCTTGAGCATCAATCGCAGAAGGGGCATCGCAAACTCATCGGTGAGGTTCTGGCGGAGTTGAACTTCGTCACCGAGGCGCAGGTGCTCGAAGTGCTTGCGGAAGGATACGGCGTCCCCTTCGCCTCGCATGTGGCTCGCATCGCTGATGCGCGTATCCTCGACGTTCTGCCGCGCGAGTTTATTGAGGAGCACAAGGTGCTGCCGCTCTTTCTGGTGCGAGGCACGCTCACGGTGGCGGTTTCTGAGCCGGCGAACCTCTTCCTGATCGAGGAGATCAACCGGCTGACGGGCTACGACGTGCAGATCGTCGCCTCGACAATGCAGGAGATCGAGTCCTGTTTGAGGTCATACCTGCCCTCGGCGAACGTCTTCGTGATTGACGACATCTATGAGGACATCGACGACGCTGACTTCTCTGTCATTGAGAAGCAAGTGACGGAGCTTGCCGACCTTGAGGAAGTCGCGGGGCATGGACCGGTTGTGAAGCTCGTCAACTACTTGATCTTCACAGCAGTGCAGGAAGGCGCGTCGGACGTACACATCGAGCCGGACGATCGCCGTCTGCGGGTTCGGTATCGGGTGGACGGGCGGCTGTACGAGAAGCTGTCGCCGCCCTACAAGATGCATGCCGCCATCACCAGCCGTATCAAGATCATGTCGAATCTCGACATTTCAGAGCGGCGCGTGCCTCAAGACGGCGACATCCACGTCATGCTTGAGGGGCGTCCGATCGACCTCCGCGTTTCAACCATGCCGGGCAAGTTCGGCGAGAAGGTCGCTATACGTATCATCGATACCCGCGCGACGAACCTGTCGCTCGACAAGATGGGGTTCTCGGCGACCATGCTTGAGGCGTGGAAGAACGTCGTTTCGCAGCCCAACGGTGTGGTGCTCGTCACAGGCCCGACAGGATCAGGTAAATCGACGACGCTCTACTCCGTGCTCAACTTCCTCAATCGAGAAGATACGAACATCTCTACGGTTGAGGATCCGATCGAAGCGAATATCCCGGGGATCAATCAATCGCAGGTGAACGAACGCGCCGGATTCAACTTTGCCAACGCTTTGCGCGCGTTGCTGCGACAGGACCCGGACGTACTGATGGTCGGCGAGGTGCGCGATAGCGAGACAGCAACCATCGTTACCCAGGCCGCGCTCACCGGGCACCTTGTGTTCTCGACCCTGCACACGAACGATGCAACCAGCGCAGTGACGCGATTGGTGAACATCGGCATCGAGCCGTACCTCGTTGCCGCCACGCTGCGTGCAGTCCTCGCGCAGCGGCTTGTTCGGAAGATTTGTCCGCACTGCAAGGAGTCCTACACCCCCGACGCCTTCACGATGGCTGCGGTGGAGCGATGCTGCGGCTCTGTCGAGTCACTCTTCCGTGGGCAAGGATGCAGTCGTTGCCGCGCCACCGGCTTTGCTGGCCGGATCGGCATCTTTGAGCTGCTCATCCCCAACGATGACCTTCTCAGCGAAATTGCCCGTGGCGCAACCCTACACGAACTGCGGGAAATCCTGCAAAAGCAGGGACACAGCTCGCTCCGGTCCGATGGCATGGAGAAGGTCAAGGGTGGCCTCACAACTGCCGAGGAAGTGTTCATGGTGACCAGCATGTAGCTCGTTCACGAAGAGAATCCGCCGCAACGTTCAGCTCCGCTTGCCGAAACCTCGTAACTCGTCTTAGCCATGTCCGCACAAAGTACATTTGCCTACCGCGCGCGAGATGCATCCGGCCAGGTGGTGACCGGTTCACTGGTGGCCGGCAGCGCACGAGAGGTTGGCTCGCGCCTGCGGGCTGAAGGCAAGTTCGTTCTCGCCGTTGATGAAAACGCGCTGCGGGCCGACACGCAACTCGACGCAGAGCAGGTCCGGCGGAGCGAGGCGGTGCGGCGTGTCCGGCGAGAGGATGTCATTGCGTTCTGCCAACAACTGGCCGTGATGCTCGAGACCGGTGTGCCGCTTTCTGAAGCCATGGATGCGTTCTGCCAGCAGAGCGCGCGGCGTGACTTCCGCATCGTCCTCGAAGCGATTCGCAATGATGTCTATGCTGGCGAGCCGTTCTCAACCGCAATGTCGCGCTGGCCGCGCGCCTTTCCGACACTGATGGTCAGTTTGATGAAGGCGTCCGAGGCCTCGGGAACGATGGCGATGATGCTCGGTCGCATGGCCGACTACCTCTCCAAGGAGCGCAAGACTGCGAGGCAAATCAAAGGCGCTCTCACATATCCGGCGTTCATGATGGGCATCGCGTTTGCATTGACTGCGTTCCTGATGGTCTTCATCCTGCCGAGGTTCGCATCTATCTACACGATGCGCTCAGCTGCGCTGCCGACGCCGACGCGCGTCCTGCTCGGGATCAGCGAGTTCGTGATGACGCAGTATCTCGTGTATGGACCCGTTGCTCTTGTAGTGGGCCTTGGTCTGTATTTCTGGCTTCGAACGGATCACGGCCGGCGGCGGGCCGATTGGCTGCGCCTTTTCTCACCGGTCCTCGGCAGCATGTATCGCAATCTCTATCTCACCCGTGCGGCGCGGACCATGTCCACACTGCTCGGGGCAGGTGTCGGCTTGCTCGACATCATTGAGATCTGTCGGGGTGTGACGAACAACAAGTATTACGACGACCTTTGGTCGGAGGTGTCGGACAACATCCGTGAGGGCAAGCAACTCAGCGAAGCCATCTCTGAATCGCAGTTCATCCCCGCGAACGTATCTGCAATGATTGCAGCAGGGGAGCGCTCAGGACGGTTGGTGGACGTGATGGCCCGCGTGGCGGAGTTCAGCGAAGACGAGCTCGATTCGGCCGTCAAGCAGGCCACCGCATGCATTGAACCGACCATGATCGTCACCATGGGGCTGCTCGTTGGCGGCGTGGCCATGGCGCTGCTCCTGCCGATCTTCCAGATGAGCAGCGTCATGTCCGGCGGCTGATTTCTGTGCATCAAAGTGATCGGATGCTGAGCAGGTAAGGACCGGCCGGCCATGCGATACACTGCGCCCATGGCCGCAGCCCGTTATGACATCACCTTCACGGGACGAGTGCAAGGCGTCGGCTTTCGCGCAACCACCGTTGCCATTGCGCAGGGATTTCAAGTGACCGGCTGGGTGCGAAATGAGCCGGAAGGCTCGGTGCGATGTATCGCTGAGGGAGATGCAGTGGAACTTGATGTCTTCGTCGAGAGTATCAAGAACAGAATGGGTGGGAGCATCAGGGAAGTACAGATTTCACGCACCGAAGCCACCGGAGAGTTTGACGAGTTCTCCGTACGTTATTAGGGCGATCCGCATGCATGGACTCCTCCTGTAAAAATAGGCAACCTCCAGTCACCTCCACTTTCTGAACAATCAATGGCGGCAGCCCCTTGCATTGAATCGAGCAGAATGTAGAATGAGCCGCTTTGGGTCGATCCCTGCACAAGGCAGGCGGGGCAAAGAAATCTTTACACAACAAGGAGGAAATGGATGGTGCGTCTTCGTTCTTCGTTCTCGGTTGGCGTCGTTGCGCTTGCTGTTGCCGCGCTCGGACGGTCGGCCTCGGCGGGTGTGAACCTCGTTCAGAATGGCGGCTTTGAATCGGGCGACTTCAGCGGCTGGATCACGCAGGCGGCGGGCGCCGGCTCTAACTTCTTTGTCCAGAACGGCAGTGGCTTAGACAGTCCGCATGCAGCGTTCTTCGGAGGCACCGGCGGTCTTTACGATCAGATATCACAGGATCTGACAACCATCGCTGGCGGCGATTACCTTCTCGAATTCTGGATCCTCAATCTTGGCGTTGAGAACGACGGCCTGCTCGTTGAGTGGGGTGGGACAACGCTACTTGATGGCCCCGTTGAATCGGAACTCGAAACCTATGTGTACTTCTCATTCGAGGTGACTGCGGCCGATGCCTTGACGGAGCTGCGCTTCGGCGGCTTCGATGGCAATGCCGGCTTCTACCTCGATGGCGTCAGTGTGACCGCTGTACCGACTCCCGCCGTGCTGGCGCTTCTCACCATCGCAGGAGTGGCCAATCGCCGGCGCCGTCGCTGATGGCAGCGTAACGACTGCATGGTCAAGGCAGCAATAATGAAAAGGCCCCGGTGATCGTGCCGGGGCCTTCTTGTTCGATCACTTGTTCTCTTCAATCACTTCCTGAAGTTCCGCCGGCATCGGCTTGAGCGGCTCGCGCACCAGCTTCATCTGACCGGTTTCGGGGTCTCGACGAACCACCGTGTTATGCTTCGCGAACTCCTCAGACTTCTCCGGGTAGTCTTCACGGAAATGCCCGCCGCGCGATTCCTTGCGATCCGCTGCCGCCATGATGAGCGCTTCGGACACCGTGAGCAGATTGGCCAGATCAAGCGCAGTGTGCCAACCGGGGTTGTACTCCCGATTGCCCGGCGTGACCGCGTTCTGCGCACGCTGCTTGAGCGTTTGCAGCCGCTCAGCCGCCTCGGCCAGATCACTCTCGTTGCGAACGATGCCGGCCTTGTCCTGCATCATCTCCTGCAGGTCGAACTGAATCTGATACGGGTTTTCGCCACCTCCCCCGGAGACAGAATCCTGTCTCTCAATCGGCGCAAGCGCCTTGCGCACCGCGTCCTGAATCTGCGCTTCATCGAGAGATGTCGCGGCGTTTTCCTTCGCAAACTTTGCTGCGAACTCGCCAGCGCGCTTGCCGAAGACGATCAAATCGGAGAGTGAATTACCACCAAGGCGGTTCGCGCCATGCAGACCCGCTGCAACTTCGCCTGCTGCGAAAAGCCCTGGCACGGTGGACATCTGCGTGTCGCCATCGACGCGCACGCCGCCCATGACGTAGTGCGTCGTCGGGCCGACTTCCATCGGCTCCTTGGTAATGTCAACGCCTGCTAGGGTGATGAACTGGTGGTACATCGACGGCAGTTTCTTCTTGATATGCTCGGGGGCCTTGCTGCCGAGCTTCTCCTTGATCCACGCAATGTCAAGGAACACACCGCCGTGCGGAGAGCCGCGCCCGGCCTTCACCTCGCGCACAATGCAGCGCGCCACATGATCTCGCGTCAGGAGCTCCGGCGGCCTCCGCGCGCTCTTGTCACCGGTTACATACCGCCAGCCCTCTTCCTCCTTGTCTGCGGTGGAACTGCGATAGTTCTCCGGAATGTCATCGAACATGAAGCGACGGCCGTCTTTGTTCTTGAGGATTCCGCCTTCGCCGCGCACACCTTCGGTCACCAGAATGCCCCGCACGGAAGGCGGCCAGACCATGCCGGTGGGGTGGAACTGCACGAACTCCATATCCACCAAATCCGCACCAGCGTTGTAAGCCAGCGCATGACCATCGCCGGTGTACTCCCATGAATTACTCGTGATCTTGTACGCCTTGCCGATGCCGCCCGTGGCGAGGACGACGGCCTTGGCGTGGAACACACGGAACCGACCGCGCTCCCGGTCGTAACCGAAGCAACCGATGACTCTGTTGGCTGGATTCCCGGGCGCGCCGTCCTGAAGGAGCGTGATGGCGGTGTGCTCCATGTACACGTCGATGCCCTGATGGACGCCGTGATCCTGAAGCGTGCGGATCATTTCGAGGCCGGTGCGATCGCCGACGTGGGCCAGGCGCGGATACCGGTGGCCGCCGAAGTTGCGCTGAAGGATGCGGCCGTCCCTGGTTCGATCAAAGACAGCTCCCCACGCTTCGAGTTCGCGCACTCGATCAGGCGCTTCCTTGGCGTGGAGTTCCGCCATGCGCCAGTTGTTGAGGTACTGCCCGCCGCGCATGGTGTCGGCAAAGTGAACGCGCCAGTTGTCGCGGTCATCGACGTTGGCCATCGCCGCAGCCATGCCGCCCTCAGCCATGACGGTGTGCGCCTTGCCGAGCAGTGATTTGCAGATGAGCGCAACGGAGCAACCAGCCGCCGACGCTTCGATGGCAGCGCGAAGCCCCGCCCCGCCAGCGCCGATGACGATGACATCATGTTCGTGTTTTTCGTATCCGAGATCAGCCATGGGGAAGTACCGAGGAGCGAGTACCGAGTACCGAGTGAACCTCAAGCGCGACGCGCTGTGACGGTTCCCTCGTACCGTTGTTGTGAATCGATGAGACCGGCGAGCATGCGCGCAATCTCAGAAGCCATCGCCATCTATCGTTTGAATTCATCATTGGTGACATAGCCATTGTCAAGTGCAACGTAGAGCAGGGAGCGAACTTCAGCGCACGAACTCTTGGCCGTCCCCAGAAACTTTCGAAACTGGCGGGGGCGCCTCCATTCGAATCCTTCCGCGACATTGGACATGACCGAAACAGAAGCGCCTTGTATCTGACTCGCAAACCGAAAGTCACGGCAAACGGGCTCACGTCTCGACATGTCATACACATGGCGCGTCAGAGCCCTCGCCTTCTGCCATGCAAGCAAATCGTCAAACCGCTCAACCGCCATTTTCGCTCCTCGGTACTCGATCCTCGCTCCTCGGTACTCAAAACAGAATCCTGTAATCCGTCCAGACCCCCATCGAGCACAGACGCACATACACATCCGAGAAGCCAACCCAGAACAGACTCACCCACGCCCACTGCATGTGCCAGCGGTTCATGCAGGAGACGCATTTGTAGGCCTGATAGCGGGGCGCGCTGGATGACACGCAGTCCTTTTTCCCGCCAATCAGGTGCCGCAACGAGTGGCAGCCGAACGTGTAGAGCGCGAGGAACACCGCGTTGAGCAGCAGGACGATCGAACCGACGCCGATGCCGAGCTTCCATGTGTTGTCCGCAGGATTGACGAAGATGAACGAGATCACCGCGTCGTAACTGAGAATCACAATGAAGATCAGCGCAAGATAGAGCGCGTAGCGGTGCGCGTTCTGAAGCACCAGCGGCAGCCAGCGCTCGCCCCAGTAACTGCCGCGCGGCTCTCCGACGGCGCAGTTCACCGGGTCCATCCAGAACGCCTTGTAGTACGCACCCCGGTAGTAGTAGCACGTGAAGCGAAACAGGCCCGGCGCCCACAGGATCAGCAGGGCAGGCGTCAGCGGAATGAATGATGGCCAGATGTCGCGCAGCCACTGCGGCCACTCGCCGAACCATGTGTGATTGATCGGCGCGACGCCGGGTATGGCCGTGCCGTCCTCCGTGTGCGTCAGGCGTACCAGCGTCGGCGAATAGAAGGGCGAGAGATACTGCGACTGATACCCGCCCAATTCCGTCGCGGCATCGGCCGATTCGACATGCTGCGCCGCTGCGAAGCCCGAGCCCTCGGTAACGCCTGCGAACCAGTAGTTGTTGCCCTGAAGTGCGCCCCACGTCGAGTACACGATGAACGCCATGAAGTAGGCGAAGGTGATGGCCGGGAAGAGCCACCACTTGTCCTGGCGGGAGGTTTGGAGGAACGAACGCTGCTGTGGAAGGGATATCGGCTTCTGAGCCATCTTCAGAATTGCTCCATGAGGCCGGTCGGGCCGGATACGGTCAGGCCGGGGTGCTGAAAGTACGAGGACCGAACAGCATACCGCGCCCGGCGGAGTTTGTCAGGTAGGGCAGCGCCCAAGCAGAAAGAGGACCGCGCAAGGCGTGGCAGGGAGGTGGCCGAGGGCGCTGCGCTGGAAGGGCCGGGGGCTACGAACAGGCCACAACAAGAGATTCAACATCGAAAGCCACGGAGCAGAGCAAGAGACTGAGAAGTGAACACGGCCGACACGCGATGGCACCTCACTGTTGATCCTTTTCAAAGGCAAAAGTCGGGAATCGTGTAGTGAATTGGCGCACCGGCAGGATGTCGCCCCGAAGGGGCGGAGGAATGTAGCCACGGGTGGAGCGCAGCGCAACCCGTGGAGAGTGGTCGGTCGTTGATCGTCGCCCCGCAGGGGCGAAGGGAGCGACACCCTTCAATCAAAGACGTACCGCTCATCAAACTCGACGCCATGCGCAAGAAGCAAACGAAGAAGTTCCGACGTGAAGTTCTCCTTCTTGTGATGCTCCGCTTGAGTAGCGATGTACTTCTTGACCGCCGGCTCCTGTGACTTGCTCACGGTGAACGCTGCATACCCTTCCTGCCAGGTGAATTTGCCGAGTTCAGGTAAGGTCTCATGCACCCACTTCGACGAGCGCGCTTTGACAGTGCGCATCAGGTCCGACACACTTCCATCGGGTCTCCACCGCAGATACATGTGAACGTGATCTGCAACGCCGCCGATGTCGCAAAGTGTGCCTCGTTCAGCGCGCACAATTCCGCCCATATAAGGATACAGTCGTTCAGCAACGTCCGGCGTGATGAACGGCTCTCGACGCTTCGTCGAGAACACAATGTGCACGAGGATTTGCGTGTAGGTGCCGGGCATGAGTTACGGGGTCCGCGCGGTCCTTCGCCCCTCCGGGGTGAGAACAGGATATGGGAATCTTGCTCCCACGGGTTGCGCTTGCCGCTGCGCGGCTTGCTTCACCCGTGGCTACATTCCTGCGCCCCTTCGGGGCGAGAGTACCTCAAGCCATCCCCCCGCATCGTGCCGATACAATCTGCACCATGCCGCGCGCTGCCGCTTCCATCACTGACAGGCATCAAGGCATCAAGGCATCGAGGCAAGAGACAATGCCACAGGCGTCCAGCCCTCATCCCACGATGCCTCATCCCTCGATGCCTCACGCATCCACGCCTTCCGCCTTCACCGGCAAGCGCGTTCACATGATCGGCATCGGCGGGTGCGGCATAAGCGGGCTGGCTCGGCTGCTCGTTTCTCACGGCGCGATCTGCACCGGCTCCGACTCCACGCCCAGCGACATCACCGCTTCGCTCATCGAAGGCGGTATCGATGTCAATCACGATCAGAGCCGCGGCTTCATTCCGGATGAGTGCGATCTTGTCGTCGCCTCGGCCGCCATCAAGCCCGATCATCCTGAGATGCTGGCAGCAACGGAGCGCGGCATTCCGGTCGCCACCTACGCGGAGATGCTCGGCAAGGTGCAGAGCGAGCGCACCGGCATCTCCATTGCAGGCACGCATGGCAAGAGTACCACGACGGCGATGCTGGCGCATGTGCTCATCGAATGCAATCTCGATCCGAGTTTTATCGTCGGCGCAAACTGCCCGCAGATTGCTCCCGGAAATGTCGGAAGCAGGACCGGGGCGGCTGTGATTGCCACAGCAGGCATCAAGACATCGAGGCATCAACGCAATGGGGAGTGTGAGGCAGACTCACTTGATGCCTCGATGCCTCGATGCCCTGATGCCTCAGTCATACCCGGCATTTTTCTTGCCGAGGCATGCGAGTTCAATCGGTCGTTTCACCATCACCGGCCGACGGTCGCGCTGATCAACAACATCGAGGAAGATCATCTTGACATCTACGGTTCACTTGAGAATGTTGTGAAGGCGTTTGCGGAGTTTGCGCGGCTGGTGCCCCCTGCTGATGAAGGCGGCCGGCTGCTCATTGCGCATGAAGGCGCGCATCGGCGTGAAGTGACGGCAGGTCTTTCCTGCGCAATCGAATCGTTCGGCTACAGCCCCGCTGCGGATTATCAGGTCGTTGCCGATCCGGCGGTGCAGCGCGTCGGACTGCTGCGCGATGGGCACTGGCTCGCGCAGTGGACCAATGCCATGCCAGGTGAACACAACGCGCTCAACTCGGCAGCGGCGGCGATTCTGGCGCATTACGTCGGCGCGGATTGGGAAGCGATCGCTGATGCGCTCACATCGTTCGAAGGCATCGAAAGGCGCATGCAGCGGCTGGGTGTGAAGCGCCTGGCAGGTGGCGGCGAAGTGGTTGTGTACGACGACTACGGCCATCATCCGACAGAGATCGAGAAGACGCTCAAAGCGCTGCGGGTCGCGGAGTTGGGAGGGCACAAGTCCACAAGTCCACAGGTCCACAAGTCCA
>CAZFZT010000057.1:0-22734 GCA_964523675.1 uncultured Isosphaeraceae bacterium | reverse complement strand
CACACCGACACCATTGACACATTCTGGCCTGGCATCGTCGCCTACACCGATGACAGCGGCACGCCGAAGTTCGACAACATCTTCGCTGCAGAGTGGCCGCATCCGCTCGGCAATCAAGCGGCACCCGATGCCTTCCTCGGCGTTTTCATCGGCTCGAGCGAGAACACCGTCGATGACGTGTACGACCCGCTCAATCAACCACAGCCGTAACCAAACAGAGCCGCGACCGTAAGGGAGCGCTTCGTGGACGCGGTGCCTTCATTCGAGATTTGCATTTCGTTCCATTTCGGAACGAAGGAGGCGCTCCCTCACGGTCGCGGCTCTGATTCGCATCACACCTGCAACACACCCGTCTTGAATTCGCCTTCGATCGGGTATGTGCTGGCGATGCGAAGTGATGTGATGAGTTCCTCGCGCGTGCGTTCTGGCTCGATGATGCGATCGACCCAGCCGCGGGCTGCGCCGTAGCGGATGTCCTGCTGCTCGGTGTAACTGGCTTTGATCCCCTCGAAGACCTGTTTGCGAACTTCTTCATCAACCTTCTCCCCCCGCCGTTCGCGTCCTGCAAGATCAATCTGCGCGAGCGTTCCGGCCGCCTGAGCCGCGCCCATGACCGCGCACTTCGCGCCCGGCCAGGCGAGGGTGAGCAGTGGATCGAACGCCCTGCCGCACATGGCGTAATTGCCCGCGCCGTATGAGTGCCCCACGATCAGCGCGATCTTCGGCACGATGCAGTTGCTCATGGCATTCACCATCTTCGCGCCCGAACGAATGATCCCCGCCTGCTCGGAATCGCGGCCCACCATGAATCCGGTCGTGTCATGCACGAAGATGATCGGAATGCGCTTCTGATTGCAGTCCATGATGAACCGCGCGGCTTTGTCGGCCGAGTCGTCGTAGATCACAGCCGGCATGTTCATTGATTTGGCCGGCCCTGCCTTGCCGCCGGGCATCTTGCGCTCGGTGAGTCTGCGCTGGTTCGCCACAATGCCGCACGGCCAGCCGCCGATGCGCGCGTAGGCGCACACAAGCGACTTGCCGAACTCGGCCTTGTATTCGTTAAACGACTCATCATCGACGACACACGCAAGCAGTTCGACCGCGTCATACTGCTTCGTCGAATCAATCTGAAAGATGTTGTACACCTCCTCGGCCTTGCGCGCCGGCTTGACCGGCTCGAAGGGCGGCTCCGCAACAGGATGCACGGACATGTCGGCATGGACGATCGCGTGCAACCGCTTGATGCACGCGTCATCATCCTTCTCCCGGAAGTCAATCGTGCCGGAGATCTCCGCATGCATCTGCGCGCCGCCGAGTTCCTCACTTGACACATCCTGCCCGATGGCCGCCTTCACAAGCGCCGGCCCTGCAAGGTAAAGACCCGAGCCCTCCGTCATGAGCAACGTGTCGCAAAGGACGGGCAGGTAACCGCCGCCTGCGACGCAGTTGCCCATGATGGCTGCGATCTGCGGAATGCCCTGCGCGCTGATGACGGCGTTGTTGCGGAAGATGCGGCCGAAGTCGTCGGTGTCTGGAAAGACATCTTCCTGAAGCGGCAGGAACACGCCGGCTGAATCGACGAGATAGATCAATGGAAGTCGCGCCCGCTCGGCGATTGCTTGGGCGCGGATGATCTTCTTGCACGTCATGGGGAAGAACGCGCCGGCCTTCACAGTGGCGTCGTTCGCGACGATCATGCAGAGCTTGCCGCCGACCGGCGCGATGGTGGTCACGACGCCGGCTGAAGGCGCGCCGCCGTATTCGCGGTACATGTTCCAGGCAGCGAAGAGCATGCACTCGAATTGACCGGACCCGGTGTCGATCAAGCGGTCGATGCGTTCGCGCGCCGTGAGCCGGCCATGGCGGTGTTGGCGTTCGATGCCTTTCTCTCCGCCGCCGAGCCGAATCACTTTGGCCTGTTCGATGTACTCATCGACGGCGTGTTGCAGCGAAACCGGGGGCTTTGTTGTCGCCGAGGCCGCTCGTTTCACGGTTGTATCTGCCGATTTAGCCATGGGACGCCCAGCATATGCGAACTCATGCAGTCGCGACAAATTCTCTCTCTTAGCCAAACAATCGTGCGGTTCGGAACTCCGAAGGATGGACGCTCGCCGCCCGCCGTCATTGAGTATCAGTTGACCCCACGGGTCTTTTGCCCTTCATTGACGCCAAAGGCAAGGAGGTACACCATGAAGGTTCATGACATCATGACAGAAGACGTCGCCTGCTGCACCACTGACACCAGTCTTCAAGACGTGGCGAGGGTCTTTGAAGAGTGCGATTGCGGCGCGATTCCCGTTGTTGAGAGTGAAGATAACCATCGTGTGATCGGCATGGTGACCGATCGTGACATCGTCATCCGGTGCATTGCCAAGGGGCGCAATCCGCTTGAGGCAACAGCCGGCGACTGTATGACGCCTGATGTGGAAACGATCTCTC
This sequence comes from uncultured Isosphaeraceae bacterium, assembly GCA_964523675.1. Classification (GTDB taxonomy): domain Bacteria; phylum Planctomycetota; class Phycisphaerae; order Phycisphaerales; family SM1A02; genus CAZFZT01. The sequence goes on along the minus strand of CAZFZT010000057.1, from coordinate 20,295 downwards.
GGAATGCCGATCTCGATGAGTGCATTCAGCTCATGGAACGGCTGCAGGTGCGGCGTGTCCCCGTTGTGGACGAGCAGCGCAACTGCGTCGGCATCATCGCCCAGGCGGATATAGCGCGCAAGGCGCCGGAACACGAGGTCGCGGATGTGCTGCGAGAGATCTCCGAACCGGCCCAGATGCATGCAGCGCATGTTGGGTAAGCGATAGTCGATGGAGGTCTTTGGACCGGGCTGTGCCCTCGCCGCGCCATCGCTTGCCGCGTTCTTTGCTACACTGCCTCTCATGCGCAGCGTGATTCTCGTCTTCATCGGCATTGGGCTGATTGTGCTGCCTGGCTGTGTACGCAGAACGATCTCGATTGATTCGAGCCCATCGGGCGCGTTGGTGTGGCTCAATGACCGAGAGGTCGGCCGCACGCCACTTGAGGTCGATTTTGTCTTCTATGGCGACTATGACGTGCGGATTGAGCACGAGGACGCCGAGCCGATCATGACGCATGCGTCAGCCCGCCCCCCGCTCTGGGATGTGCCGCCGCTGGACTTTCTTGCCGAACTCATGCCGGTCTCGCTACACAGCCGGGTCGCGTGGCAGTTCGACCTGCCTCCGCGAGAGGACGAAGCACGTCGTTTACGCGAACGCGCGGAATCGTTTCGCCAAGATGCCTTACAGGATTAGCGTCGCTTGACCGACGCCACACTCGGGCGATGGGAAGTCGCCCTGATCGCTTCCGAGGAGTTCGGCGAGATATCGACAGGGCATGCCTGCTGATCAATCATTGTGTATGGCAGGCGACTGATCAGGCGTTCTGTGTGCCATGGCGCACCGCGACGCCCTCGGGCGCACAAACACAAAGGAGTTTCCCAATGAGAGCAATTGTCCTGACCATCCTGGCCTCGTTCCTGCTTCATCCAGCGGCGGTGGTGCAGGACGCGCCCGAGGGACAGGCGGCGGAGCAGCCGCCCTTGGAGCGTGCGGCCGCAGTCCCACCCATTGATGACGACGCTGCCACCACACCGGAGACGCGCATGTGGCGCGAAGTGGGTGCGCTTCTGGACGAGCTGCATCGATTGCGACTTCAACTCGCGCAGGTTCGGCTGGAGCTTGATGAAGTCCGTCGCGAACGTGACGAATTACGACAATTCATTCAGGACAATGAAGAGCTGGGGCAGGACTTCGAGCAGTACCGCGCTGTTCGAGAGATCGCTGAGCGAGAGCAACGCCAGCGGGAGCTTGAAGCCGCTCGCGAACGCCGTGAAGTAGAACGAGCTGAGCGACTGGCGCGGGTGGAGCAGATGCGAGCCATTCGAGAACAGCAGCGTGAAGAAGCGCAGCGTGTACGCCAATATCGAGACGCCGGATTTGTTGCCCTGGGGCTGGACGTGTACGTAAGCCGCGTCTCATACCACTACCCGACGCAGGATCACACAGCCCGGCTGCGCTTCGAACCCAGCATCGGGTGGTACCATCGTTACTACCGCACTGATGAGATTGATTTCTCTCGCATGACGATCTCCGGTGCCGTGGTGAATGCCGCCGAGGTGACGCGCAACATTGGCGTAGCGATTGCGTTCTTCGATGGAAACGGCGTACAAGTCGGTCAGGAAACGATCCAGATCAACAATGCCCGGCCGGATGTGCCGTATCCCTTCACCTCGGAGATCACCATGGCTCTGGATCGGCCGTTCTCATCCTCGACCAGCTACGTGCTCTATGCCGACCCCATCGATCTTGAATCGCTACCGCCGTCAGACTGACCAATCCGCCACCATTACAGCACGACCGAGAGAATCATCGCGATGAGTGTGATGAAGATGACGACGATCGCCATCGACAAGGCGACTGCCGTCGCCAGAGACAGGCGTCGCGACCGGCCGAGTGGCAGATGATCTTCTCGTTCTCCGACATCCAGCTCATTCCAATCAAGGTCCACTGAGTCCGCAGCCCGCCGGTCCAGTGCCTCGCGTGCAGCGATTTCGTCAGCCGCTCGCACCTGTACCGGAATGCCGCTGAAGTGGGAATGAAACGGCAACGCCTGGCGGAAGCGCGTATAGGTGTGCGCTTCGATGCCTTCTTCTGCAAGTGTCGAAACGATCAGATTCGCTTCAAACTCAGACTTCGCCTCTGCAATGGTGACCGGCAAGCCGCCGTTCTCGGCGAGTTCATCATCGAGTTCTTTCGGCACGTGCGTCATGATTCGCTCGCATCGTTGGTTGCTTGCTCGACGCCAGGCCGGAGTGAATCTATGGCGCGCCACAGTTCGCTTACATCCTGCGGGCCGAATGATCCGGCAACGGTTTGCACCTGCCAATCTGAGATTTCATCCCGCCGCACATGCACTCGGTCGCCTCGCTTCAATGTACCGACGCTGACCGGCTGGTTGATGAGCGTTGCGTCTGCGCCGTCGCCATTAAAGCGATGCGCCTCGAACCAGAGATGCTCCTTCGCCGAGCCGTCCGACCCCATTTCTTCATCCACAGGAAATCCGGCCTTGAGGAGGAAAACAGCAGATGGGTTTTCAACGTCGATGAGCGCGGCTTTCTGCGCGGCAACGAATGCCGTCGCAAATTCGCCCCACCGCATCCGCGCCATTCTTGCCTGTCGGCGCGTTGCGCGCTGTGTCATATAAATAGTTGCATCGTCGCTTTCGAGGCGCTCCACCACTTCCCGCGGCCAGGTCCAGACCTGTCGGAACGATCCTCGCATTGCCGCCCCGCAAACCACTGCACGAACACCAACATGCGGATTCTCCTCGGCGATGCCTTGCCGGTCGTCGTGCCCGCCGGGGACTGAGCTATCCATGGTTCGCACCACCTCCTGCCACGGCTGGAACGTCACGTCAAGTTCGTCACCGACTGCATACGGCTCACCCGGCGCAGGAGGTGGAAACTCGAACATGAGGGCAGCCACATCATTGAGAAGTTCGGCCGCAGTCGAAGCGTTCGCGGCTGGGACTTCGAGCATTTCCAGTTCCGGCAATCCGCACCGCCAAAGTCCGTGTGTGTGCAGCCAGACAACTCCGCTCGGCTCGTTCGGATCGCGTCCCTCTTCCGGCGCATGCACCGCATGAATCATCCAGAGTTCGTCGGCAGCCGGTTCGATGCTCGCGCCTCCGCTCTCACCGTATGCTTCATCGAGGTGCTCGCGCGACAACACCATCGTTGAGTTGAGATCCAGTATGGCAGGCGCTTGCGCGAATGCGCTGGCGAGAATCTTCATCAAAAACATGTAACTGCTCAGAGGATCGCTGCGGACAAGCAAGGACTCGAAGCCGATGACCCATCGGCAGGTCTCTGCGGCAGGGTCACCTAGTTCGCCCTCCGGCACCGGGGCGGCCGGCTGCGTCCAGATGACAAGAGGGACCGAGTGGCCGGCGAAACGCGCTGCGATTGCCCACTGAACATCAGGCGACGGCGGTTCGACCTCCTCCAGAATCTCGAGCCCATCACCGAGGTGCGTCCGTAGCGCCGCCAACACTTCGGTTTGGGTAGGCGCATCATCACCGCCGGGCCAAAGCACCAGCAGGTCGGTCGGCTCCTGCTCAAGCGGCCAAGCCGAGTCAGTTCGCGCCCCGTCATCATCGAGCGGAAATTTGAGTTCAATATCCTCTTCCATTCGCATGTAGCATAGGGCGAGCCGGCTCCGACTGTGAATCCGTTGGATGCCTGAGGCCAACCGGCCGGATCACATCCGAAGCCAACCAAGCAGAGCGAGTGCGATCATGGCAGAGATGAGCACGATCAGCGCGAGCCGTTGCCGCATTCGTCGCCCCTGCCGATCACGCTGCGCAAGCATTTCATCGAACTCGTTCTGTTCCGCGACAATGTCCTCGAGCACCGGATGCAGTTCCGGCACGTGCTCCGCAGGCACCTGCAGGATGTAGGGCGGCCTTCCGTCAGGTTCTTCCTCTGTAAGCTCAAACGCTCCGGATGCATCACTACAGCGCAGATCAAAGCCCATGGCGGCGATTGTCATTGCGACATTGTGTACCTCGTTCGGATCATTGCTGCGAAACAACTCACGCCAGGATGCGTCGGCCTCGCTCATACATTCAGTGTACGGCCGAATCGGGCGATTCCAACTTGCAAGCGCAACGGATTTCTCGTCGCCGCACCAACTCAGGGGCCGCCCGAACGGCGATTGACCGTCAGGCCGGTGAACGCGCTCTTGCGGACCTTCGCCTCAAAGCCGCCCGGCCCGGCATAATCCAGCGCAAGCTTCGCATCCTCGCTCATCATCTCAGGCGACCATGGCGGGTCAAAGACGAGGTCCACCCTGGCCTCAACAACGCCAGGTATCTCACGGACCCTCGTGCGCACACTACTCGGCAACGCCTCGGCTACAGGGCAGTTGGGGCTGGTGAGGGTCATCGTGATGCTTACGTTCCTGGTTTCGTCCACCTCGACGGCATAGATCAGTCCCAGGTCATAGATGTTGATGGGAATCTCTGGATCCTTGATTGTGCGGATCGTCTCGATCACCGCATCCTTGATGGCCTGTGTGTCTGTCATGATTCCTCGGGGCGCTCCTGCGAACTCATTCCGTGGAGATGGGTTCCTGCTGTTCGTGAAGAGCCGCATGCAACGTATGCCATGGAAGCGTCGCGCACTTCACACGAATCGGATACTTGCGCACTCCTGCGAGCGCTGCCAATTTTCCGAGCTCTGGCTGCGGCTCACCAGTCGTGGCAGGCGCCTTTGCTGGAGTGGTCAGCAATTGATGAAACGCTTCGAAGAGCTGCTCTGCATCGCGCTCGGCCATGCCCTTGACGGCCTGCGTCATGAGCGACGCAGACGCGGTGCAGATGGCGCACCCCTTGCCCACGAAACTCACATCGGCAAGCGCGTCCGCGTCCTTCTTCACAAACACGGTCACGCGATCGCCACAGAGCGGGTTATACCCCTCTGCTCGCTTGTCGGCGTCTTCCATGGCGCGCAGGTTCCGCGGCCGCTTGCCGTGGTCCAGAATGAGCTGCTGATAAAGATCTGCGAGTTCGGACATGAGTCGAATCAGTCTATTCGCTTCTTCTGTAGACCGCGTCGGGGGCTTCAGCCAAAGACCTCGAGCACGCGGCCGATGCCGCGCACGAGCGCATCGATGTCTTCGCGCGTGTTGTAAAGCCCGAGCGACGCCCTCGCGGTGGCGGGTACACCGAAGCGGTCCATGAGCGGCTGGGTGCAGTGGTGCCCGGTGCGTATAGCGACGCCTTCATGATCGATGATGGTGCCGATGTCGTGCGGGTGGATCTCGCCCAGCGTAAACGCAAGGATCGCCGCCTTCTCCCGCGCGGTCCCCATCAACGTCACCTCATCCAACTCCGAGAGGGCGCGCGTTCCATATTGAAGCAGCTCATGCTCATGGGCAGCGATCGAGTCCAGACCAAGATTCATCAGAAACTCTGCCGCTACACCGAAGCCGATCGCGCCGGCAATGTTCGGCGTGCCTGCCTCGAACTTGAACGGGAGATCGTTGTAGAGCGTCTTCTCGAACGTGACGGACTTGATCATGTCACCGCCACCCTGATACGGCGGCATCTCCTCAAGGAGGGCGAGCTTGCCATACAGCGCGCCGACGCCGGTTGGACCGTACATCTTGTGCGCCGAAATCGCGTAGAAATCGCAATCCAGATCACGCACAGCAATCGGCTGATGCGGTGCGGCCTGGGCCCCATCCACCACCATGATCGCGCCTGCATCATGAGCCGTGGCCGTCATCCGCTTGATCGGGTTGATCGTCCCCATCGAGTTGGAGACATGCACGACCGAAACGATCTTCGTGCGTTCGCTCAGCAGGTTCTCGTACGCCTCATACAGGAGTTCGCCAGCGTCGTTGATAGGGATCACCTTGAGCGTCGCGCCGGTCTGCTCGCAGAGAATCTGCCAAGGCACAATGTTGGAGTGATGCTCCATCGTGGAGATGAGAACTTCATCGCCAGCGCGAAGCCGGGAACGGCCGTAGGTCTGCGCAACAAGGTTGATCGATTCCGTCGCTCCCCGTGTAAAGATAACTTCACGGTGATCCTCAGCGCCGAGAAGCCGCCTGATGTGATCGCGGGCAAGCTCGAAGGCATCCGTCGCGCGCTGACTGAGCGTGTGCACCCCGCGATGCACGTTGGAATTGTCGCGCTCGTAGAAACGCTTCACTGCCTCGATCACACATCGCGGCTTCTGCGTCGTGGCAGCCGAATCCAGATAAACCAGCGGCTTGTCGTTGACGCGCTGCGCGAGCGCCGGAAACTGCTCCCGGAGCTGCGCCACATCGAACGCTTCCGGCCCGGCATGTGCTGCATTGGAGAGCGTAGTGCTCATGGGCTGGTGAAGCAGGCCTGCGCCTGCCGTGTCAAGGACGGCGCCGAAACGCCGCAGCGCGAATCAGACCTGCATGGATTCGCGCACGAGCTTCCCTTCAGGCAAACGCTTGAAGAGTTCTGTTTCAAGGAAATTGCGGATCGGCTCAATCTTCATGCGCTCGATCGATTCTTCTGCAAAAGCATGAATGAGAAGGCCTCGCGCCGCGGCTTCGGAGAGACCGCGCGCCATAAAATAGAAGACGGCATCCTCATCGACCTCACCGATGGTGGCGCCATGCGTACATTTGACGTCGTCAGCATAGATTTCAAGCTGCGGATGCGTATTGGCGCGGCAGTGATCGCTGAGGAGCAGGTTGGCATTCGACTGCTTCGCGTCCGTCTTCTGCGCGTCTTTCGCAACAACGATGCGGCCGCTGAAGACCGCCGTTGATCTGTCGGAAAGAATGCCCTTATAGAACTGACGTGAATCGCAATGCGGCATCGCATGGACGACGCGCATGTGATTGTCCATGTGCTGCTCACCGGAGGTCAGGTATAGCCCGTTGAGCAAACTGTCACAATTCTCACCCCCGAGCACGGGAACGATGTTATTGCGCACCACCTTGCCGCCGAGGAGAACCGAGTGCGATGCGAAGGTGCTCGATGCATGCTGCTCGATGCGAAGCGTCGTGACGTTGTGCGACTTCTCGCTCTCGCGCTCAAGAAGGTAATGCTCCACAGTGGCGTTCTTGCCGACCACGATTTCAGTGACCGCATTCGTCACATAGGGTTGATCAGCCAGCGAGACGTAATCCTCGATGATCGTCGCCTGAGCGGAATCGTCCACCAGGATCAGATTGCGCGGGTTCGTCAAAAGCAGTTCATCGCCAGGCGATGCGGCGCTGACGCTGAGGACATGAATCGGCTGCGTGGCGACAACACCCTTCGGCACATGGACGAACAACCCGTCACCAATCAACGCCGTGTTGAGCGCGGTGAAGGCGTCCTGCTCTGCGTCGGCATACCGGCCGAGATGCGTTTCAAGAATCGCGGCGTGGGAATCGAACGAATCGCGCAGGGTGCGGACTTCAATCGCTTCCGGAAGTCCGTTCACGTCGCTCAACGCCGGCGAATAGACGCCGTTGACGAAGACGAGTCGCGGGGCGTCAAGGTCCGGAATATCGAACGCAGCGATCTGCTTAGCGGTCACTTCCGGAAGCTCATCCGCCAGCCGAAAAGTCATTTCCGCCAATGACTCGACGTTGGTGAGGCGCCACTCCTCATGTTGACGGGTCGGGATGCCAAGCTCTGAAAAGCGCTGTGCTGATCTCTCCGCCAGAGAGCGAAGGAAGGGCGGTTGATCACCGTTCGCAAGGTCATGTGAAACGTCAGCGAGCCGAAACGTATGTGGTGCAGTCAGGCGGGTCATGTTCGTTGCAGATGAAGACAGAAAGTGGGTTGCGCCTCACGCGGTGACGGCGGCTTCAGTTTCGATCCAGCCGTAGCCCTTCTCTTCGAGTTCGAAGGCAAGCTCCTTGCCACCGGAGCGAACAATCCTGCCATCGACGAGAACATGAACGAAGTCAGGCACGATGTAGTTCAGCAGCCGCTGATAATGCGTGATGACAAGGAATCCCCTGCCGCCATCGCGCATCTTGTTGACCCCGTCCGCCACGATGCGCAGGGCATCAATGTCGAGCCCTGAATCGGTTTCATCCAGGATGCAGAGTTTCGGCTCGAGCACCGCCATCTGAAAGATCTCGGCTCGCTTCTTTTCACCGCCGGAGAACCCCTCATTCACGTTGCGCTTGAGCATTTCTTCATCAAGATCAACAAGCTTGGCCTTCTCACGGAAGAGCTTGAGGAGGTCCATCGCGTCCAGTTCCTCCTCGCCCCGCGCTTTGCGCACGGCGTTGATCGCTGCCTTGAGGAATTGCGTGGTGCGCACACCGGGGATCTCGACAGGATATTGAAAGGCAAGGAACAGTCCTGCGACGGCGCGCTCATCCGGCCCCATCTCGAGAAGGTCTTCACCGAGAAAAGTCACAGATCCATCAGTCACCTCGTACTCCTCCCGGCCGGCAAGCACTTGAGCGAGCGTGCTCTTGCCCGAGCCGTTTGGGCCCATGATGGAGTGAACCTCACCGGCGTTGATGGTGAGATTGAGGCCACGAAGGATTTCCTGGCCATCGATGCTGGCATGAAGGTTCTTGATTTCGAGCATTGGTTCAATCACTTGAATGAAGGATGATGTGGTGAGTACGACAGATCAGGCGGGGCGAGTCATCCGACACTACCCTCCAGCGAGATGGACAGCAACTTATCCGCTTCGACGGCAAACTCCATGGGCAGTTCCTTCAGAACCTCCTTGCAGAATCCGTTTACGATGAGGGAGACAGCGTCTTCCTCAGAAATGCCTCGCTGCGTGCAGTAGAAAATCTGGTCTTCGCCGATCTTCGAGGTGGTCGCCTCATGCTCAACCTGGGATGTCGTGTTGGCGACTTCGATGTAGGGAAAGGTATGGGCGCCGCACTTGTCGCCCATGAGAAGTGAATCGCACTGCGTGTAGTTTCGCGCGTTCGCTGCGCCTTTGAGCACCTTCACCTGGCCGCGATATGAGTTATTCGAGAAGCCGGCTGAGATTCCCTTTGAGACGATGTACGAGCGCGTGTTCCGGCCGATGTGGATCATCTTCGTACCGGTGTCGGCCTGCTGGCGATTGTTCGTCAGCGCCACAGAGTAGAACTCACCGATGGAGTTCTCACCCATGAGCACGCATGAGGGGTATTTCCATGTGATGGCAGAGCCCGTTTCGACCTGAGTCCACGAGATGCGACTATTCTTGCCTTTGCAAAGACCGCGCTTTGTGACGAAGTTGTAGATGCCGCCGCGCCCTTCTTCATCACCGGGATACCAGTTCTGGATGGTTGAGTACTTGATGGTGGCGTCATCGAGCGCAACGAGTTCAACCACAGCCGCGTGTAGTTGATTCTCATCACGCATCGGCGCGGTGCATCCTTCGAGGTAGCTGACGTAGGAACCCTCTTCAGCAACGATCAGCGTGCGTTCGAACTGGCCGGTCGAAGCGGCATTGATGCGGAAGTATGTCGAGAGCTCCATTGGGCACTTGACGCCCTTCGGGATGTAGACGAACGATCCGTCTGAGAACACCGCGGAATTGAGAGCAGCGAAGTAGTTGTCGTTTGTCGGGACAACAGAGCCGATGTACTTCCTGACCAGCTCGGGATGTTCGCGGATCGCTTCGCTCATTGAGCAAAAGATGATGCCATGCTTTGCCAGCTCGGCCTTGAAGGTGGTTGCGACCGAGACCGAATCGAAGACCGCATCGACCGCCACACCAGCCAGGAGTTTCTGCTCTTCCAGCGGGATGCCGAGTTTCTCATACGTCCGGAGCAGTTCCGGATCGACTTCATCAAGCGAACTGAGCTTCTCCTTCTGCTTCGGAGCCGAGTAATACGAGATTGCTTGATAGTCGATTTCGGGGAATGAGACGTTTTGCCACCGCGGCATCGCCATCTTGAGCCACTGTCGATAAGCCCCTAAGCGCCATTCCAACATCCAGTCAGGTTCACCCTTCTTGTCCGAAATGAAACGGATGACGTTCTCGTCCAATCCCGGGGGGAGTGATTCGGCCTCAATATCGGTGACGAAGCCGTGCTTGTACCCCTTGCCGGTAAACTCCTCGATGGTCTGAGTGGTCGCAGTAGTCATGTGGTTTCGCGCCAAATGAGATCAAGAATCATTCCAAACTAGCTTCAGATCATAGCCCTCCAAGGAGACGCGAGCCAGATTGGTCAGGCGTCTCGCTCCGCGATCATTCTCAGCATATCGAGGCAGCGACATGCATAGCCCATTTCATTGTCGTACCAGGCGACGACCTTGAAGAACCGGTCGTTCAGTTCGATGCCTGCCCCTGAGTCAAAGATGGCACTGTGGCTACTGCTGATGAAGTCGCTGGAAACCACCTCCTCGTCCGTGTAAAGCAGGACGCCCTTCATGGGACCGTTCGCAGCGGCTTCCATAGCTGCATTGATGTCCTTCAATGATGTCGATTTAGCCGTCCTAAATGTGAGATCGACCGCTGAAACATCTGCAACCGGAACGCGAAACGACATGCCTGTGAGCCGGCCTTTGAGCTCAGGAATGCACAGTGCGACGGCTTTGGCCGCGCCGGTGGAGGCGGGGATGATGTTCTGATAGGCGTTGCGCCCCCCTCTCCAGTCTTTCTTTGATGGTCCGTCCTGTGTGGGCTGCGTCGCGGTAACCGCATGGATCGTGGTCATCAGACCCTCTTCGAGGCCGAACTCGTCATTGATGACCTTGGCGACAGGGGCGAGACAATTGGTCGTGCATGATGCGTTGGAGATGATGGTGTGCTGTGCGGGGTCGTAGATTTCATGGTTGACCTTGTAGGCCATGGTGGGCACCGTGTCAGTGCTCTTGGTCGGTGCCGAGATGACGACCCGACGAGCGCCCGCATCGAGATGCTTCTTCGCATTGTCGTAGTCAGTGAAGAGGCCCGTCGATTCAAGCACGTATTCAGCGCCGAGATCTCTCCAAGGCAGGTTCGCCGGGTCCTTCTCGCTTGTCGTACGGGTCTTGATGCCTCGGCAGGAGAAGCCATCATCTTCGACCTTGATCCGCTCGCCGAAGCGGCGGTGCATGGTGTCGTAGGTCAACAGATATGCCAGTGAATCGGCTGGCACAAGGTCATTCACGCCGACAAACTCGAACGTGCCGGGCGCCTGCTCCATTCCTGCGCGATAGACCAATCTTCCGATACGGCCGAAGCCGTTGATACCGACCCTGATCGCCATGCGATTCGTCTCCTTTGAGCGTCTGAGGTTGAGGAAAGTACCCCTCGGAGGGCGAACGCGCAAGGGTACGGCGGGGCTGACGCGGAATCAACTGAGCGACATGCCCACAGCTCCCGCGTTCACCTGATCATCGGCGATCGATTTCCGACGCAAAGCAGCACGCATCCATTGATGCAAACCGCCGGCCACCGATATCAATCTCCTCAACTGAGGACGGTGATCCCAGCCCGTCGAGCGACTTCTGGTCGTTGTAATGACGCTGAATCCAGCGGAGCTGACCAGACTCGATCAGGGCAGTGAAGACTTGCACCGCCTCTTTGCAGTACCAGCTGCCTGCTTTGGATTGGATCTCTTCAATGGCGCGGGCGGCAGCGGACGAGCCGGTATCACGACGATACGGACGGATGGATGTCATCGCATCAAACGCATCGATCACGGCAAAGACGCGAGCTGCAAAGGGAATCTCATTGCCGCCGATGGCATCGGGGTAGCCAGTTCCGTCCACCCGTTCATGATGAGAGCGGACGAGCGCGAGCACGATCGGGTCGGCTTCCTGCATACGGACCAGCCGCTCGTATCCCAAAGTGGGGTGAGTTTGGATGATCGCGACCTCGTCCGGCGTCAGCGGGCTTGGCTTGCTGAGAATGCGGCTCGGGATATCAATCTTCCCCAAGTCGTGCAACGCCGCCGCGCGCATCATGCGGAACGTCTCTTCATCGCTGAGCCCCATGGCCTCCGCCACCGCCTGGGTGTACAGCGCGACTCGCCAGGTGTGCGCAGCCGTACAGTGGTCCTTCACCTCCACGAGGCGCGTGAGAGAGACGACAAGGTCTTTGGCCGGTAGTGTGAACATGTCTGGTGCGCGCTGGCGTGAGTGACACCTGCAATGTAACACACAGCCGTGCACCGGACCAGTGAATCATGCTGCGCATGTGCCATCGACCGAAAAAATCGCCTTGCACATATACTCCCAGTTCCCCCGGTTGCCTTCTCCCTCTGCCAAACGTCCGAGAACGGCCTGCCGCGTACACCACCTCCCGGTTATGACCCTCACCTATTCCAGTTATCTCAAGATTCCTGAACTGCTCACACTTCAGGAGCCGCGTTCATCGCCCCCTGAACATGATGAGATGCTCTTTATCATCATTCATCAGACGTATGAGCTCTGGTTCAAGCAGTTGCTGCACGAACTAGACAAGGTGCAGCGGGACTTTGCTTCCGGCGACTTGTACGGAGCGATCCATACCTTCAAGCGTTGTCGCACGATCATGAAAGTCCTGGTCGAGCAGCTCGACATCCTTGAAACGATGACCCCGATGAGCTTTGCGAGCTTTCGGGATCGACTTGAATCGGCTTCGGGCTTTCAGTCGTTTCAGTACCGTGAGTTTGAGTTCGTGCTCGGGTACAAGCGACCCGACGTGCTTAAGTACCACCATGGGCCGCAAACGCCTTGGCACCAACAGTTGCAGCGGCGGCTGGTGCAACCGTCTGTTGTTGATTCATTCAACAACTTTCTGTCACAGCTCGGCGTCGAACTTCCCGCTGACCTGCGCGATCGCGATCTAACGCAGCCCAATCAACCGAATGAACAGGTACAGGACGGGCTTCTGAGACTGTACAAATCACGGCCGGACCTGGCCATTCTGTTCGAGCTGATGCTCGACTTCGATGAAGGCCAGCAGGAATGGCGTTACCGACACGTGAAACTGGTTGAGCGCACGATCGGAAGCAAGAAGGGCACCGGCGGTTCGCCGGGTGTTGAGTTTCTGAAGATGTCGCTGTTCAAGCCGGTCTTTCCTGACCTGTGGGCCATCCGACATGAGCTGTAGTGGTGGCTGCTCGTGTTGGACCGCCTTGAACAGCGCCGAAGCGAGGCATGATGATTTACGACATCTCGCCGCCAATCACGCCTGATCTTGCTGTGTGGCCCGGCGATACGCCGATGTCGCGCGAGATCCTCTGCGACATGCAACAAGGCGCCAACCTCACCTTGTCAACGTTGCGCGCGACGGTGCATCTTGGCTCGCATGCCGATGGGCCGAACCATTACGGTGCGAATGCCCCATCCATCGACCAACGGGCACTCGATTACTACATGGGACCGTGCCAGGTCATCCGAGCGAAAGTCGAACGAGCCAGTCGTGTGCGCATCAGCGATCTTGAGAGCCAGGTCAGGCGGGATCGACTCCTGATCGCCACCGGCACCTTTACCGATCCGAACCGATTCAATGAAGACTTTGCAGGTTTGGAGCCGGAACTTATCGATTCACTGCATGAGCGCGGCGTGCGCCTGATCGGAATTGACACCCCGAGCGTGGACCTGTTTGAATCGAAAGATCTGCCCGCCCATCAGCGATTCCTCGCACATGACATGGCCATCCTCGAAGGACTTGTTCTGAAGGATGTACCGAGCGGCGAATACGAATTGATCGCGTTGCCGTTGCGGCTTGTCGGCTTCGATGCGAGCCCCGTCCGTGCAGTGCTGCGACCCCTGACGTAGTCATGCCGTCTTTCGAGGACCGTTCTCTGCAGACCACTTGCTCATGAGGGGGGTTCGGAAGAAACGACCTGCTGCTCCGGATCGTCGTTCAGCAGCAGCTCGACAGGGTCGAACACGTTCTCCTGAATGACGGTGACTCTGCGGAGCCGGACGAGTTCAAGGGTGGCGAGGAACATGCCAATGCGCTCGCCGACGCTCTGCGCCTCAAAGGCATCCTGGAGTGTCAATCGCTTCCCTGGAGCTCGGGCAAGTCGATCGAGCAAATCTTCCTGATGAAGAGCGATGGGCGTATCGTCGACCTCAACTGTGTGCTCGCCGAGCCGGGTGAAGTCGATCGAGGCCATGATGCGTTCGTACGCTTCAGAAAGGTCGAGAAGGTGGACATCCTCAAGTTCGATCTCCACCACCTCGGACTTCTCTTCCTCGTCAAGCTCGCGACGTAGACGTGGCGGCCTGGCTGCGTAGCGCTGGGTGAATGCCTGTCGCCGATGTTCAAGTTCTTCGGAGGCGATGCGATACTTTTGATAGGCAAGAAGTTGCTGAACCAGCTCGTACCGCGGGTCCGCTGAATCAAGGCCCCCACGACCGCTGCCGTCATCAGAGCCGCCCTCGACTGCGCGGCTTTCAGCCGGCATCAGCACGCGCGATTTGATCTCGATGAGCGTTGCCGCCATCACAAGGAACTCGCCGGCCGAATCAATGTCGATGTCTTCGATCTGCGAGAGAAAAGCGAGGTACTGATCCGTGATTGTTGCGATTGGGATGTCGCTGATATCGACCTCGGCCCGCCGAATCAAATACAGCAGCAGGTCGAGCGGACCGTGGAAGGTCTCAAGGGTGATCTGATAGTCTTCCTGAAGCATAGGTGCAGGTGGGGAGCGGCTGAACGCTATGATAACGCCGATGCCAGAGACCCGTTCAGAGACATCAGAAGCGGCATTCCTGGCCGACGCGCTGGCCGCCGAGGCGCAGGCGATTTCTCGCATTGCCGATCGCATCCGAATCGGGAGCGAGCCGGAGTGGTCCGCTGCTGTCGAGCTTTTGACGAACTGTGAACATCACGTCGTCGTCTCTGGAATGGGCAAATCCGGCTTGGTCGGCGCCAAGATCTCTGCGACGCTCTGCTCGCTCGGCAAGCCCTCGAGCGTGCTGCATCCGGCTGAGGCCGTGCATGGCGACCTCGGGCGCATCCGTCGCGGAGATGTGGTCATTCTCCTGTCGTATTCGGGAGAGACGGAAGAGGTCGTCAACCTCGCAGCGATTCTTCAGGCAGACGGCGTGCCGCGACTCGGCATCTCCTCCCGATCCGATTCGACACTCGCCCGACTGTGCAGCGTGCATCTGTCGCTTGGCGATGTCACCGAGGCCTGTCCATTGAACCTTGCTCCAACAGCGTCGACGAGTGCGATGCTTGCGGTCGGCGATGCGCTGGCGCTGGCTGTGTCTCGACGAAATGAGTTCGGCGAGGACGACTTTCACAAACACCACCCCGGTGGGATGCTCGGCGCAGGGCTGCGGAAGGTGACAGAGATTCTCAGGTTCAGGGTCGGCGAGAATCTTGCAGTCATACGGAATGACCTGACCGTGAGGGAAGCATGCATCGAGGCGCGCTCGGTAGGAAATTCGCGAAGGGCCGGAGCGCTGGTCATCGTTGATGCGAACGGCAGACTGGCGGGTATCTTCACGGATGGCGACCTCAGGCGACTCGTGGTCGACGATCCGAGCGCAATGGATCAATCGATCCGGAATGTCATGACACCCCGGCCGCAGCACCTGACCGTTGATGATCTCGTCCGCGATGCGGTTCGACTTGTGCGTGAACGACGCTTGGATGAGATACCGGTCCTCGATCACGACGGCCGCCCCGTCGGCCTGATCGATGTACAGGATCTGGTCGCAATGAAAGTCGTTCGCGAGTAGCGGACCCAACGTGAGATGCGGGTTGATTTCGCATGGTGTGCAGCGCACCAGAGTGAAATCCTCACGCAAGATGCGCCGAGCCAGTGCATCCTCTGCCGCGGCGCTTCAAGTTGATCCCACAAGGAGACACCCGATGCGACCCACAGCGCAGATGAATCGGCGAAGCAGTGACCTTCAGCAGTGCATCCAGCATTGCCTCGACTGCCATTCCATTTGTATGGAAACCGTCCCCCACTGCTTAACGCAGGGTGGAGAACACGCGGATCCCGACCACATTCGGCTTCTGCTCGATTGTGCGGAAATCTGCAACACGAGCGCGAACTTCATGTTGCGCGACTCAGATTTGCATCATCAAGTTTGCGGCATGTGCGCTGAAGTATGCGAACAGTGCGCAGCCGACTGTGAACGAATTGATCCCCACGATGAACAGATGTCCGCATGCGCAGACCTTTGTCGAACCTGCGCAGAATCGTGTCGATCCATGGCAGGCGGCGGCCGACTCTAGCGGCAGGAACAGCCCGAACCAGTTGGGCGGCGCAAACCCCCGTTGAAGCGCTAGTCCTCTTGATCAGTGGACACATTGGCAATGACCCCGCCGTGCGTCTTGTTGTGGCGCGCCATCGTCATCATCGTGTGCCAGGTATGAAGTGACTGACCCAGACCATCCGACGCGCCAAGCTGCACACCGCCCGCAAGCGCATTGTCCAGAAGTTCGCGTTCCACAGCGGCCAACGCCTGGGGATTATGAATGCGGCGCGGTCGCTCCTGGCTCGAGAGGTGTGATGTACTCGTACAACCGGCCGGAATCGATATCGCGAGGAAGGCGGCGGCACAGATCAGTTTCGTTGATGAAGACATGATGAATCTCCGAAGAGGCGCAGCGGGCCTCAATCTTGGTCCAGCATTGATGCGTTCGATCCCCAACATCGGTGTGAAATGGATCGATCTGAATTGGCTGTGACAACTGTGGAGGAGGAGCAGGTCGCGCAAGCGGAATAAGTTGCCGATCTGTGTCAACCCCGACGCAAGAGCCGTCTATCGCACCGCTCGTTACCGGTCGCGAAAGATCCGGGTGTGTGGCTGAAGTTCCCCGAGTCATTCGGAGGCATCTCCCGACTCCACAGCAACGTCTTGGAGACGACGAGCCCGATCCATGCGGCGACCGAGTGAGTCGGTGGCCAATAACTCGACGCGCTCCGGTTGGGCGGCTTCGTCCAGTTCCCTTTCAAAGTCGTCGATCATGCTGGCGAGCTGTCGGTGTTGGGATTGCTCAATGCCGCCATCAATTGCACATCCACACAGGCAGACAGTGGCAGCACACGCCAGGACACGACAAGAAGATGCAGGTGACATGGTTCGTCTTCTCCGTTCTCTCTTCCGCAGAAGGGCGGGCCGAACGGTTCGGCACACAATCGACAGCTTTGGCCGGCCGATGACTGCCGTCAGTAAGGGGGCTTGCCTATAGAAAGCGCCGACGCTGTGCACGGCGTAGAAAGGCGGCTGCGCCCGGTGGTGTGCGGAGCGCGAATCGGGTATGCTTCGCACCCTTCCAGCTAGACCTATCGCAATCGCATCAGCCAGAAAGAAGAGGGTGTACGATCATGGAGACAACGCTCATCATCCTGAAGCCGGATGCCGTACAGCGCGGCCTGTGCGGACGCATCATCACTCGCTTTGAAGAAAAGGGGTTTCAGATCGTCGGAGCGAAAGTGATGCAGATCAGCCAGGAATTGGCAGCGACCCATTACGAGGCGCATCGCGACAAGCCGTTCTATGCCGGCCTCGTGCGTTTCATGACCGGGTCCCCTGTGTTCGTCATGGCGTTGCGTGGCAAAGGCGCAATTGATATCTGTCGGAAGATGATGGGCGCGACGTTCGGATCCAAGGCCGACCCCGGTACGATCCGCGGTGACTTCGGCCTGAGCAATTCGTTCAATCTCATTCACGGCTCGGATAGCCCTGACGCAGCGCGGCGAGAGCTTGGCCTTTTCTTCCGCCCCGAGGAGTTGCTGGAGTATCCACGGGCATTGGATGAATGGGTCTATGACCTCTCGGGCGGATCGCCGGAGTAGCTGCCCTCTCGCCCGCGGCCGTAACGCCGACAACTGGAGTCTTGGGACCCTCGGCCCAAAGACAAGTTGCGGCGATTTCCTCCCCACTCACCAGCGCTCTCTGGTATGATGGGGCCGCTGCTGATCGTCCCGTCGCTCTTGGGTTCAGATGCTGAAAACGGCTGCGGAATTGAGGGGAAAGAGGCACTTCACCCTCGTCTGAAGCCCTTCAGGCCGGTTGAGGCCTGATTGCGGGCAAATTCTTGGTTGCTTCGAGCCACTTTTGGACGAACCTTGTAACTGTTCGTGTGCCTCACGATTCAGTGCCCCAATCAGTCCAGCAGTAGATTCTGAGCGAGTTCCATAAGTTAGAATAATTCTAAGTCGGCGAACAGTTAGAAGGACAGCGACGTACTTGAAGGGTGATAATCAGCGTTTCGGCGGGCTTTGTGAAGGGAACTGCCGAAGGTTTGTGAAAAACTTCACAATGGCATGAAACTCAAACGGCCGCAGTTGGAACAAGTACGTAAATGCTGATGTCTTTGGTTTTCAAATGAGATTCGACGCCCAAGTGCGTCTGTAAATAGCAGGTCCATCATGCTTCAAACACTGACTGGCAAAAATTCGCCCCTTGAGCGGCTTAGGCAGCGACAGCGCGTGTCGCCTCGCCGGAAGCCGGGCGCAGAACCCGCAAAGAGGCGGCGCTTCGGACTTTCCGCCGAGGAGGAACTCACGCTGCGCCACATCCTCAGCCAGGAGATGGATTACATTGACTCTGAGGAGTTCCGCCGCCCGGGTGCAGAAAAGCGAATCTACGAGGAGGCCCCCGATGTGGAGAAGCCCGATGTCTCGTGGTATCGCCCCCTCATGGACGAGCCCTCAACCAAGCACACCACCACCAAGAAGCCCGGCACGCTGCTTCTGACGGCTGCCGAGGAACGCATATTGTTCCTTCAATTTAATTTCGCTCGATTTAAAGTGTCCGAGCTCCAGAAAGATGTCGCCGCTGCAGGCGGTGAGCCCACCGAGGAGCAGGCCCGCGAGATCCTCCACTGGTACCACATCGCACAGGCCTACCGCGAGCAGATCGCCGAGACCAACCTCGCCCTCGTCCTCGCCATGGCCAAGCGAACCCGCATGTCCGAAGTCGACTTCGCCGACCTCGTCTCCGAAGGAAACATGGCCCTGCTCCGCTCCGTCGATAAATTCGACTGCGGCCGCGGCTTCAAGTTCTCCACCTACGCCTGCCGCGCCATCCTCAAGGCCTTCTCCCGCCAGGGCATGAAGCTCTCCAAGTACCGTCAGCGGTTCCCCACCGACTTCGACCCCGCTATGGAGAAGTCCAACCACCTCGAAACCGTGCGCCGTACGCACGAAGAGGAAACCGCCGCCGAGGTCAAGCACATCGTTGACTCCAACGAAGCAGACCTCTCCGACGTCGAGCGAACCGTCATCGCCCACCGCTTCGGCCTCGACGGCAAGCAGGACCAGCCCCCGCTCACACTCGAGCAGGTCGGCCAGATCATCGGCGTCACCAAGGAACGCGTCCGTCAAATCCAGAACAAGGCCCTCGAAAAGATCCGCCTCGTCCTGGAAGAAAACGTCGGCGAAGGCGACCTCGAACAACTCCAACAGGAGCTCAACCCGAGCAAGTCCTCATCGAACTGACGCGACACGAAAGCGCGATGCGCTGATCGCCACGAAGGCGCGAAAGCGCCCGTCGCGAGGACGCGACGGCTCGCTCCGCTCGCAACCAACCAACGGCCTCGATCCCCATCCGGGGGTCGAGGCCGTTTTCGTGCGCGTCGCAGTCTCGCGCGATCTTTGACTTCATTACACTAACGGCCAGCATGTCGCGCTTGCCGATAGCCATGATTGAAGTAGACAAGCAATCCGATCTTCATCCTGCGCTCATGAGATGTGACGTGGTCCGCTCAAACAACCCGGCAAGCGTAGCACTTGAGCAAGAGGTGATCTGACGTGGCGCTCAGTCCGGACCAAGCCCGAATCTTCCGCATGACGCACGTTCAGAATGTGCCATTCATCCTTGAACATGGCATTCACTGCCGTTCCGGCGATGTACATGACCCCAACTTCATTCCGATCGGCATGCCGGAATTGATCGAAAAGCGCGCATCGCACGCCATCGACATCAACCCCGGCGGCACGCTCGCCGACTACGTGCCTTTCTACTTCACGCCGTTCTCCATCATGATGTACAACATCAAGACGGGATACGGCAGCGTGATTCGTCGAGAAAACCACGAGATCGCGATACTGGTCACGTCGCTTCATCGCGTCGCCGAACTCGGTCTGAAGTTCGTATTCACAGACAGCCACGCGTACATGAACGAGGCCACTGCGTACTCCGATCTGGCGGACCTTGACAAGATCGACTGGCCCCTGCTCAACCGCCGCGACTTCCGCAAGAACCCGGAGGATCCCGGCAAACTCGGCCGCTACCACGCGGAGGCGTTGATACATCGGCACGTCCCGGTCGAAGCATTGCTAGGCGTCGTTTGCTACAATCAAGAGAGGCGCGATGCGATCAAGGCGGTGGTCGAGCGTCGCGGCCAGGAGTTACCCGTAAAGGCGCTGCCAGGATGGTACTTCTGAGATGATTCGCTTCACCAAAGGCAACCTGCTTGAGGCCGATGTGGAGGCGGTGGTGAACACAGTCAATTGTGTCGGGGTGATGGG
>CAZFZT010000056.1:0-22868 GCA_964523675.1 uncultured Isosphaeraceae bacterium | reverse complement strand
CGGAGGATTCGATCACCATCACGCCGCCGGCGCAAGTCGCTCAAATTGACGCCGCGTCTGACGACCGGAGGGAGGAAGACGCGGATGGGCGCGCGGGGGGCGATGAATCAAAGGTCACCCCATCCGGGCCTTCCTCGCTGCGCTCGTCAGACCCGGCGTCTGCGCGCTCGTCAGACCCGGCTTCCGCGCGCTCATCAGATCCCCCGGCGCCTGTCGTCATCGAAACGTACAACGACCACCGGATGGCGATGTCGTTCGCGATCCTCGGCCTCGTCCGGCCGGGCATCTCGATTCGCAATCCCAAGTGCGTTGCCAAGAGCTATCCCACGTTCTGGAAGGATTTTGCGAAGCTGTATGAATAACCTTGTCGATTTGCGACCGGGAGAAGCCGTGCTCGCGGCGGATTCTTCGATACCCGGCTTGTCGATTCACCATGAGACCTTTCTGGCACTTTGCTCGCTACATTCTTCGATATCGCGGCACCCTGGTCGCCGCGATGTTCTTTGCTGTTCTGGCCGGATCGAGTCTCGGTGCGGGATTGCTCGGCTTGATGCCGGTGCTGCGTATGGTGCTCGCAGAGGGGGAGACGCGGTCGCTGCCGGAGGTGGCGAGCCGATATAACGCTGAGTTGATCATCAAGGCACAGGAAACTGGATCTGATGAGCGTTGGCTGATCCCGCAGCCGATCATCGATGCGCTCCCGAGTGACCCATTTCAAGGCGTCGCGCTGATGGTCGGCGTGCTGCTGGTGTTGACTGCACTTGGCGCTGCGTGCAATTTTCTGCACATGTATCTCAGCGCAACGGTTGTGACGCGCGCGGTTGCGTCGATTCGAGCCGAGGTCTTTCGCCATGTGGTTGATCTGCCTTTGACGGATGTGTTCCAGCACGGGCCATCGCAACTCGTTGCCCGCATTATCCGGGATACAACGGAGCTGCGTGGCGGCCTGGTGGCGATCACCAGCAAGGCGGTGTCACAGATCGTCAAGGGATTGGGCGGTTTCGTCATCGCGCTGATACTCCATCCGGGGCTGACAATGATTGCGATCGTCGTGCTGCCTGGCTTGGCGTTCATTTTGCGGAAGCTCGGCAGGCGCATCCGCCGAGGTACGAAGCGGGCCTTGGAGGGGCAGGCGGGGCTTCTGCAGATTGCGAGCGAAACATTGCAGGGTTTGCGCGCGGTGAAGGCCAATACAGCCGAGCAGCGCGCGGCTGAGCAGTTTGCTCGGACGAATGATCGGGTTGTGAAACAGGAACTGCGCGTGCGCACCGCCAAGGCGTTGGCCAGCCCGCTCATGGAGGTGATCTCCGTACTGGTCTTGAGTTCGCTTGCGCTGCTTGCGCTGTACATGATTCTGCAGGGTTCACTCACAGTGGATCGGTTCTTTGTAACCCTGCTCGCGCTCGGGGTTGCGGGCGCATCATTTCGGCCGGTCGCAGGATTTGTGAATGAAGCGCAGGCCGCGGCCGCGCCCGCTGGGCGACTCTTGGAACTGCTTCGATCACCTGTCGAGGAGGACGGGGATAGAGCGCGACCGGAACTGTCGCGACACTGCAAGTCGCTCGAGTTTGATGCGGTTTGCTATACGTACCCACGTGCAGAGCGGCGGGCGCTTGACAAGGTAACGCTGCGCATCGTGCATGGTGAACGTGTAGCCATCGTCGGCCCGAACGGGTCCGGCAAGACAACGCTCCTCGGTCTCGTGCCGCGTCTGCTCGTGCCTGATAGCGGCGCAGTGCTCATCGATGGGATCGACATCGCCAAGGCAAGTCTAAGAAGTCTGCGCGGCCAGATTGGCGTCGTGACACAGGAAACGGTGATGTTCCACGGCACGATTGCAGAGAACATCGCATATGGCGTTCATCCTGTGGAGGCAGGTCGAGACCGCATCATGGACGCGGCAAAACGAGCGCACGCTCATGAATTCATTGAGCGAATTCCGGGTGGATATGACGCCCATGTGCTGGAGCAGGGAACTTCGCTCTCCGGCGGGCAGCGCCAGCGCATTGCGATCGCGCGAGCAATTATGCGCGATCCTGCGATCCTGATTCTGGATGAAGCGACGAGTCAGATCGACGCGGAGTCCGAAGCGCGCATCAACGACGCCTTGAAGGAGTTCTGCAAAGGCCGCACATCACTCATCATCGCGCACCGACTTTCGACGGTGCTGGGGGCGGACCGCATTGTGGTGATGGATGAAGGTCGCATCGTCGATCAGGGAACGCATGAACAGTTGCTTTCACGATGCGACCTCTACGCGCGCTTGAGTCATACGCAGCTGGCGGGCACGTGACCTGGTTCGGCGCGTGCGAGCGGCAAGGGGCGACTCAAAACACTGCGATCAGAATAAATGCGATCAGAACGATAATGGCGATGAGGACGATCCACTTGGAGCGGAACTCGCGCTCAAGCGGTGGCCGGCTCGATGTTCTGCCAGCAAGATAGGAACCACATTCGGGGCAGAACTCGGCCTGATCCCAGATTTCTCCTCCGCATTCCGGGCAGTAGGCGGTGTCGTCACCAAAACGGTTGAGGTCGTCTTCGTTTGGCCCTTCGTCGTGCATCAAGGTCAGGTTGGCATCGGCACGCCGAGAAACTCGGCGACAGTTTCACTCTTCGGTTCCCGCAGGACCGAATCGGGCAAGCCGATCTGCTCGATACGTCCGCGCATCATTACGCCAAGACGATCGCCGACGGCAGCTGCTTCCCGCTGGTCATGCGTAACGAAGAGCATGGTAAGGCGGAGTGATTTCTGGAGCGTGCGAAGTTCGGTGCGCAGGGTCTCTCGAAGGCGCGCATCGAGGTTGCTCATCGGCTCATCAAGAAGGGCAATCTTGGGCTTTGCGACAATGACCCGGCCGAGAGCGACGCGCTGTTGCTCACCGCCTGAGAGCTGACCGGGCTTCCGATCCAGTAGCTTCTCGATACCGAGCATCGACGATGCCTGTCGTATCGCTTCTTCGGCCTGGACACGTGGCACCCTCCTCATCTTCAGCGGAAAAGCCAGGTTCTGCCGCACGCTCATGTGGGGGTAAAGGGGGAAATCCTGAAAAACCATCGATATGCCTCTGCGGTGAGGCGGCATCGAATCGATGGGTTCGTCATCGAGCGATACCTGCCCCTGATCCGCCTTCTCCAAACCGGCGATGATGCGCAGCAAGGTGGATTTGCCACAGCCCGATGGGCCGACGATCGCCAGACAGGTGCCGTGTGGCACCTCGAGATCCACACCGGCAAGGGCAAGCGTTCTACCGCCGAACCGTTTTGCGAGATTGCAGACGCGAAGATCGGCCACGAGGAGGATGATATGGGGGGGCATGCGGGGCGTGGCTAGCTCAGCTCAGCTTCGTCACCTGTCTCTGGAAAACGCCCACTGAAGCCAGCCCCTTCTTCTCGTTTCCCCTCCCTTGAATCTGCCGGATCACCCGCTACAATGGCGGACCCACTTCCGGGAGACATTCGAGACCGTTTAGACCACTGGCGTCGCACCCGCCCCTGAACAGGCCCACTTCAGGGCGGCTCGCAGCGTAGCGACGATGTCGGTGGGAGGTAAGGAGTCATTATGGCCAAGCGCGTTACCAAGCAATTCAAAATCATGGCCCCCGGCGGCAAAGCCACGCCCGCGCCGCCCATCGGCCCGGCGCTCGGCGCCAACGGCATCAACCCCGGCCAGTTCATTCAGCAGTTCAACGAGCGCACTCGTGAACTCAACGGCAAGGTCGTCGGCTGCCTCATCACCGTGTATCACGATCGGTCGTTTGACTTTGAGATCAAGTCGTCGCCAGCTGCGGTTCTCATCAAGGAAGCGGCCGGCGTTGAGTCCGGCTCAGGTACGCCGAATACGAAGAAGGTCGGCCAGATCACCAAGGAGCAGGTTCGCGCGATTGCGGAAGAGAAGGCCAAGGATCTCAACGCCGCGTCCGTTGAAGCAGCGATGAAGACAATCGAAGGTACCGCCCGCTCCATGGGCATCACCATTGCCGGAGGAGCCGCCTGACCATGCCCACACTCACGAAGCGAAAGAAGGCGAACGCAGAAATCGCGCAAAAGATCACCGGCCCGCTCGCTGTGCCGGAGGCGATCAAGGCGCTCAAGTCTTTCAAGGGACCGAAATTCGATCAGACGGTCGAAGTCTGCGTCAACCTCGGCATTGATCCGAAACAGGCCGATCAGCAACTGCGTGGCTCGATCTCGATGCCCAGGGGCGTCGGTAAGACGGCGCGCGTCGTGTGCTTCTGCTCAAGCGACAAAGTCGATGCAGCGAAGCAGGCGGGCGCTGTTGAAGCGGGCGGCGAAGACCTGGTCGCCAAAATCGAAACCGGCTGGATGGACTTTGACGTTGCGGTCGCTTCTCCCGACATGATGCGCGTGATCGCGAAACTCGGCCGGGTGCTCGGCCCGAAGGGTCTGATGCCCTCGCCCAAAGCCGGCACCGTCACGCCGGACGTCGTCAATGCCGTCACCGAATACAGCGCCGGCAAACTCGAATATCGCAATGACGACGGCGGAAACATTCACTGTGTCATTGGCAAGATGAGTTTCAAGGAGGAGGATCTGGTCGCCAACCTCGAACACTTCCTTGCGACGATTCACAAGATCAAGCCCTCGGCCGCGAAGGGGCAGTACTTGAAGCGATGCGTCATCAGCGGCACGATGACGCCCGGAGTGCCGGTCGCGGTTTGATGGACTTTGGCCGCGATGTGAAGTGGAGTATTCCACATGATGGCGAAGCCACAAGCGGCAGAAACTGAGGTAAATCAATGAGCAAACCAGTCAAAGAAATGATCCTCGCCGACTATCAGCAGCGCTTCACCGGCATCGACGGCGCGCTGGTGATCGATGTTCGCGGCATTGACGCCAATGAGAACAACGCGCTGCGGCTGGGTCTTCAGCAGAAGAACATCCGGGTGACCGTTGTTCGCAACACGCTTGCGCGGAAGGCCTTTGCCGGCACGAATCTCGAAGCGATCGAACCCGCGCTTGCCGGACCGGCGGCGCTCGCCTATGGCGCAGATTCAGTCGTTGATGTCGCCCGTGAGATCATCTCCTGGGCGAAGAAAGTCGCCAACCTTCAGTTCAAGGGGGCGGTCCTCGACGGCGAGTACTTTGAAGGTGAAGCCGGCGTCAAACGGCTGAGCGAGTTTCCAACGAAGGAAGAAGCCCAAGCGAAAGTCGTGCAACTCGTTCTTTCGCCGGCCGGCAACCTCGTTCGCGCAGCCACCAGCCCCGGTTCGAACATCCTTGGCATCGTCAAGGAACTTCAAGAACGGCTGGAGAAGGGGGAGGCGATCTCAAAGGTGGCGTGATCGCGCGACGAAGATCCCCCCCGGCAAGCCGGGGGCTATTTGTGACACTCACCGCATCCGACTGGCCCTTGGGTTAAAAGTTCCGACCGTCGGAACTCCTCTCGGAGCGTGAACCTCGTAGATGGAGTTTTTTCAACAATGGCTGACGAAGCAGCAACCAAGACATTCGACGCAAAGATCAGCAAGTTGGGCGACGAGATCGCCGGACTGACGCTCAAAGAAGCCGTTGATCTTGCGGACTACATGAAGGAAACCTACGGCATCGAGCCGGCGGCAGGCGGTGCGGTCATGATGGCCGGTCCTGCGGGCGGCGGTGGCGGCGAAGGCGGCGGCGCTGAAGAGCAGACGGAGTTCGACGTCGTGCTCAAGGCGGCGGGCGGCAACAAGATTCAGGTCATTAAGGCCGTGCGCGAAGCGACGGGACTTGGCCTGAAGGAAGCCAAGGACGTCGTCGATGGCGCCCCCAAGCCCGTCAAGGAGAAGGTCTCCAAGGAAGAAGCCGACGCCCTCAAGGCGAAACTCGAAGAGGCCGGCGCGGAAGTCGAGATCAAGTAACTCGGTTCACAACGCGGCATTTGATATTGAACGGGCCGGCTCACATGAGCCGGCCCTTTTGTCTGCGCGACGTGGATGTCGCTGGCATGTCATGCGAACTGGCGAGACGCCGGTACCACCATCTTCCCCTCCGCGTTCGGCGCGTTTTCAGCGGTGAATGTCGCTTCGGGCGGCTACAATGGCAACTTGTCGCGCGACGTTCCCGATTCCATCGACGAAGCAGAACTCGCCACCGGGCCGGATGATCCGCCGCTATCGCAATCCGCGCTCGGTGAAGTCGAGGCCGGTCCTGATGCGGAAAGTGCAATTCGCACGGGCGCCCTTGCCGGCCGGTCGATGTGGGCGGCGATCTGGATTCTTGCGTTGCCCGTGCTCGTGCAGCAAACGATGGCTGCTTGCGTGGGACTGGTGGACAAAATCATCGCTGGTTCGTTGCCGATTGAAATAGTCCGGCCGGCGATGGACGGCATCGGCGTCGGTTCGTACGTCGGCTGGTTCATCGGCATCGCCATGTCGGGGCTCGGCATCGGCGGACAGGCGATTATCGCAAGATCGATGGGTTCGGGAAATCTCGCTGAAGGCAAGCGGGCGCTTGCGCAGGCGATGAGTGTGAGTTTCGCATGGGGGATCGGAGTCGGAGCGGCGATGTTCTTCGGCGTATATCCGCTCACTGAAATCACGGGTCTATCGCCAGGTGCTGCGGAGCATTGCCGGCAGTACGTGCAGACGCTGTCATACTTCATGCCCTTCGCTGCGCTGATGATGGTCGGCTCGATGTGCATGCATGGCGCTGGCGAAACGCTCAAGCCAGCGTTGATCGCGGTCGGTGTGAACCTGCTCAACATCGTCTTCACGTGGGGGCTTTCCGGCGTCGAGATTCGCTTTGGTGATGTGAACGGTGGATTCGTGATTCCAAATCCGATGCCGATCGATCCGGTCCAGTGGGGGGTGACGGGCATTGCCGCCGGGTCGGGGATCAGTTTTCTCTTCGGCGCGACCTTCACCGTGATTGTGCTGTTTCGGGGAATCAAGGATCTGCGGCTGTTTGTGCGCGAAATGCCCTTTGACGGCTCGATGATCTGGCGGTTCTGCCGCGTCGGCGTGCCGAACTTCCTCGAAGGCATTGCGATGTGGGCCGTGAACCTGTTCGTGCTCAGCTTCATAGGGCAGGCGGCGATGCTCGTTGCGCGTGAGCGAGCTGAGCGCAACGGAGAGGCCGCTGCCGACGCGGTTGCCGAAGGACTGCATGGAGCGCACATGATCGCGGTGCAATGGGAAGCGTTCAGCTTCATGCCCGGCTTTGCAATCGGTATTGCGGCGGGGGCTCTGGCGGGGCAGTATCTCGGCGCGAGGAATCCGCGCAGAGCAGCTCAGGCAATCCTCGCCTGCACCGGAGTGGCGATTCTCATCATGGGATTGCTTGGGCTCGTCTTCATGTTCGGCGGGCGCTTCCTGACGAGCATCATCAGCACTGATCCGGTCCATTTAGAGGAGACGCCGCGATTGCTCTTCATCTGCGGCATCGTGCAGGTGTTCTTTGCCATCACAATGGTGGTGCGGCAGGGGCTGCGCGGCGTGGGCGATACCAAGTGGACGCTCATCATCACGACGGTTTCAAGTTACGGCGTCCGCCTGCCGTTGGCGTGGTATCTGGCCGTGCATCTGGGATACGGGCTCACCGGCATCTGGCTCGGCCTGTGCAGTGAACTCGTCGTCCGCGCGACGCTCTTTACCTTGCGATTTCTCCACGGTGGCTGGAAGCGCGTGCGCGTGTGAGGCCGCTCTTGCGAATTGTCAGTCGCTGCGTTTCAGAGCGAAATCAATCGTATTGGATCACCGGCAGTTCCTGCCCAATCTCACCTTCAACATCGACGGTGAAGTTGAGGAAGATGTCGTTTGCCCCAAGTGGCGCTTGCGGCCAGTCATCCTCGAATTCCGCTGCGAAGATGTTGTCACGGAGCGGGGCCGCAGCCAACAGGGTTCCTTCACCGCCACCTGTTGGCCGCCGGCGGCTGAAGAACAGGTGACCTCGCGCAAAACCGGACTATGAGAGATCCCCATCGTGGACGCGGCGGGCCTCCGGGCCGAGCACGAACTCTCCCTGTGCTGCGCGTTGAATGGCTTCGATCAGCGTCTGTGTCGCTTCATTCTTCGAGACATAGCCCGAAGCGCCTGCTTCGATGGCGCGCTCGATAAGGTCGAGACGCACATGGCCGCTGAGCATGACGACCGCCGTCTCCGGATTGGATTGAGACAGTTGCTCCAGCGCCACAAAGGGATCTGCCCCGGGCATATCGATGTCGAGCAGAATCACATCCGGCCTGCGTCGCTGCGCTTCCTTGACAAGGTCGGTTGCATCCTCAAGTTGCCCGAGCCATTCGAATCCGCCGGAGAGGGAGAGCTTTCGACCGATTGCCTCAGCGACGAGTTCATTGTCATCCACGCACAGGACGCGCACAATGTCCTGATCGATCGCGCCGTCGGCTTCACTCAGTCTTACTCTGTCGTGGGTTGTTTCCTGTTGAGTCATTTCATCTTGCTCCTGACGAATCCGCCGGCCAGGTCTCTCCGATCTGTCGTTTGAAGTCGCAACGTCAGTGGCGATCTTCACTTCGCCTCCTTGGTGACCCAAATCAATCTAACTCTTCGACATGGTTCCCTTACGAATCTCCGATGAGACGTTTCGCAAAACGCGCCAGCATCCGGCGCGGCCCTCGGATGGGTCAAGGTGAGAGATTCTGCGATCGCCGCTTACGAGTTTATCCTCCTGCGAACACACAAGCACAATATGCTGAAGCCCGCCGTTGGCAAAGAGGCGTGGTGAATCCGATTCGACGCGATTCGGGTCATCAGTGACCCAGAGATCGGCCTGTGGGACGTTCGCTACGTCCACTTCAGAGCCGGCATCCTGATCCTCGACCTCGAAGGACAGCGCGCGAAGCACCGATGCTGCGAATGTGCTCATTCGCGGATCACTAACGCTGATCAACGCCTGCATCTGATGAACGCCTGAGGGCGCTGCACTGACGGGCGCAGTCGAGTCAGCGGTCGACTCCTCCACAGCGGGCAGAGTGAGCGTCATGGTCGTTCCCTTACCGATCGCCGTATCGATGTCAAGGCGACCGTTGGCCCGGATGATAATACCATGAACGAGCGCCAGACCCAGACCGGTGGAGAGGCCTCGCGGCTTGGTGGTGAAGAAGGGCTCCATGCAGCGTTTGCGCACTTCCTCGGTCATTCCCGGTCCGTCATCGCTGACGGACAATCGCACGATGCGCTCTCGCCGGTCAAACTGCGCACGAAGACAGACATTCGAGACGCTTCTCGTACCGGATGTTCCGATGTGCTCGCTCTCGCGCGCCGCATCGCCGGCGTTTTGGACAAGATTGAAGACCGCCTGCGTCAGCAGATGTCGCGGCAGCGCAACGGCAGGCAACTGCTCGGGAATCTCGCGTTCAAGCTCGACGCTCTTCGGTAGAGCGTTCTTGAGAAACGGCTCCACATCCTGCCACCACTGCTGAATGTCTGTGAGCCCCTCTGACGCACTTTCATCATTGGGGTCCAGCGCGAACAGCCGTAATCCGTTCGTTAGACGCTGCATGTACTCGGCACACTTACGAATTGCTTCGACATCGCTCCCGATTTCCTGAGTACTGTCAGAAGGCGACTGCGCAACCTTTCGTTCGATGGCGTCGAGCCGCAGCCGCAGCGGGAGCAGCAGGTTTCCCATGTCGTGGCCGAGACCGGCGGAAAGTGTTCCGAGCGCTGCCATACGTTCCGCATGCCGCAACTGATCGTATGATGCTTCGAGTTCCACCGTGCGCTCAATGACGAGTTCCTCGAGCTGATCGCGGTGTCGGGCTAGTTCAGCTTCATTTCGCTTCTGTGATGTGATGTCTGTCACGGCGCCGAGCCACCCCACGATTTTGCCCTCCGGTCCCCTGAGCGGAGATGGAACGACGAGCACATCAAAGGTTGACCCGTCGCGGCGACGGAAACGAGTTTCGAAGCCGGTGGCCGGCGCGTTGCCGCGTAGCATTGCTTCGAAGGCGGACTGAATTCGCGCTGCGTCCTCTCGCGGCCAGTAGGGGAAGGGCGGCGTGCGGCTGAGCAGGTCCATTTCATCCAAGCCGGTCATCTCGCAGAAGGCGCGGTTGACATACGTATGTCGTCCGCCAAGATCAACGCCAACCAGCCCCGCAGCGACTGATGTTTCGACGGCCTCGCGGAACGCTGCCTGCGCCATGGCTTCTTCAATGGCGGCCTTCCGCTCGGTGATGTCCATGCTCACGCCCGTCATGCGCACGGGCTCGCCATCGTCACTTGTGATGACGCGACCGCGGGCTTCGATCCAGCGCAAAACCCCGTCGGGTCGAAGAATGCGGTATTCCATGACGTACTGATCTCCGGTCGCAAGCGCGCGCTTGATCGCTTGGCGAACGGCTTCGAGATCATCCCGATGGACCATCTGTTCAAAGTGCTCGTATGTGCCGCCAAACTCCCCGGGCGCGATGCCGTGAATCATCTCCAGTCCCGGCGACCATTTCACCGACCCGGCGCAGACATCCCAATCCCACGCACCCATATGGCCGGCCTCCATCGCAAGCGTCAATCGGGCTTCACTCTCCCGAATGAGCGATTCGGCTCGTTTGCGATCTGTGATGTCGCGCGCAATGGCTGAGGCACCGATGATCCGGCCGCTCGAATCCATCACCGGTGACACCGTCACCCATACATCAATGAGCCGACCGTCCTTGGTGATGCGAATTGTTTCATACGGCTCGACACGAAGCCCCTGCACCAGCCGGGCGCGAATCATGTCTTCTTCAGCGACTCGGTCGGGCGGCATCGTCATGGTGATGCACTTGCCGATTGCCTCCTCCGCGGTGTAGCCGAACGTGCGTTCCGCGCCGTGATTCCACGAGGTGATTGTTCCATCGAGCGTCTTGCTGATGATGCAATCTTCGGAGGTTTCAACGATGGTCGCCAGCCGCGCCTGCGCTTCCTGTGCCCGCTTCCGCACGGTAATGTCCTGAAAGCAGTTGATCGCGCCGGCGATCTTGCCGTGCTCATCATGCAGTGGAGCAATGTTCACGAGAACGGTCACACGGGAGCCGTCTGGCCGTTCAACAATGACTTCAAGGTCTCGCTGGGCTTCCCCTGTTTTGAGGGCCTCAGCCATAGGCGTCTGGTCGTGTGGCAGAGGTGTGCCGTCTGTTGTAAACAGGCGGAGCGAACCGCAGAATCGTGCGCAGGGATCGCCGATCGTCGGTTCACAGCCCCAGATTTCAGCCGCACGACGATTGAAGGCGGTGATCATGCCGTCAGCAGCACAGGCATAGACGCCTGCAGGCAGCACATCGACAAGCGTGCGGTATCGCTCCTCGCTTGCTTGGAGTCGCTCTTCCGCTTCCTTTCGGGCAGTAATGTCAATCTCCGAGCCGGCCATGCGTACAACCTCACCTTGGTCGTTTCGACGCGCCAGACCACGATCGAGGATCCAGATCCAATGCCCGTCTTTGTGATGGATGCGATATTCTTCCGCGAAAACTTTGGTGCGACCTTCGAAGTGGTCGGCCAGCGCCTTCATCACGCGATCGTAGTCGTCGGGGTGGATGCACTTGAGCCATTCGTACTCGCTGTCGCTGACCTCTTGATCAGCGAGGCCGCGCAGTTGCTTCCACCTCGGAGAATAGTTGACACGTTTGCCCGGGACATCCCAGTC
Source organism: uncultured Isosphaeraceae bacterium (assembly GCA_964523675.1). Classification (GTDB taxonomy): domain Bacteria; phylum Planctomycetota; class Phycisphaerae; order Phycisphaerales; family SM1A02; genus CAZFZT01. The sequence goes on along the minus strand of CAZFZT010000056.1, from coordinate 11,282 downwards.
CCAAAGAGCCGCTTCGGAGCCGGCGAGAACCAATTCGTATTGCTCCTCGCGCTCACGTAGAGCTCGTTCCGCTTGTTTGCGTTCTGTTATATCCAATACGCTCGTAACGGCGCCACGCAGTGCCCCTTTCGGATCGAACAGGGGTGCGGCGGAGATGAGAGCGTGCTGCACCGTACCGTCGCTAAAGACGTTCTCGATCTCGAAGTCATTGATCTTTTCGCCTCGCGCCGCACGCTGAACCGGCAACTCATGCGGCTGGAGTTCGACGCCTTGGTGGAAAACTCGGAAATGGGCAGGCGCTTCGTCCGAGGCCGACTTTGACAGGTTGCTCGCCGGCGGCATGCGGAGCAGTTGGCTCGCTGCGTGATTGCCGGTGATGCGTTGACACTCCGTATCATGTGCGAAGAGCACGCCCACGGGCAGCGTGTCGAGCAACGTCTTCAGATCCTCGGCTTGCCGACGCTGCGCGGCGTCCGCTTGCGCCCGTTCGGTCGTATCCGACAGGAAGCCCTCAAAGGCCACGGCCGTTCCATGCTCGTCAAAGATCGGTTGGCCGCGGTCATCCACCCATCGTACGTCTCCGTCTCTATGGAGTATGCGATAGGTCAGTGAGAAAACGCTGCGTTCCCGAATCGCATGCGTTACTTCCCGCTCGACCTTTGCAATGTCGTCGGGGTACACGAGGTCGAGAAATGAAATGCGGCCCTCCTGAAAATCCTCGCGCGCGTAACCTGTCAATTCATGGACGCCGCTGCTGACGTACGTAAGCGTCCACGGTCGATCCGCCGTACAGCGATAAGCCGCCCCAGGGAGATGGGAGAGGATCGCGCTGAGTCGCCGTTGACTCTCCCGCAATCGCTCCTCCGCTTCACGGCGCTCGGTGACATCACGCGCAACGACCAGCAGCTTCTCAGGTGATCCACCTGCATCGAGGATCGGTGTGACAATGACATCCCACCAGCGCATTGACCCATCGGCAATGAAGCAACACCCCTCAAACTTCCCCGCTCCGCCGCCAGCCGCCGCACGAACGGCGGTTTGTGCCTCCGAGCGATGCTTCGGCCACCAGTCCAGCCAGGAATTGATCGAAGCATCATCTTCCATCAGCATCTGCTGACGGCCGCAGTCGCTCATGGACAGCAGGCGGCCATCAAGGTCAAGCACAATGATGCAGTCACTGCTGGCATCGATAAGCCGTCGGTTGAGTTCTTCTATGCGGTGAAGTGCATCATGATCGCTCACCTGCTGATTGCAGAGTTGTTGTTCAAGCTCCAATGCGTTCGCTGCACGAGTAGCGAGCGACTGAATGAGTGAGAATTGCTCCGCGGACTCCTCCAGAGGAGCGTCATGCTGCACTGCAAGGACGCCTTGGAGAGCGCCGCCGCTCGAGACGAGCGGCACGCAGAGCGACCACGCCGCGTTCTCGAACACTGTCGGATCGTTCCGAAACCGGACTTTCAGATTGCCACTCAGCCGGCAGAGCCCGTGCATGATCGCTTCAGCGTGCAGACTTCCTGAAGCATCAAAGTCAAGATTGTGAAGGAACTCCCCATTCGACACGAGAGCGACGGTGCGCAGTTGTCTCGCTCGCGGATTGGCGGCGGCGGTAATCGATGCCCAGCGCGCGTCAAAAGCTTGAGCGGCAGCGTCAGCGATCGCGCGGTATACCTCGGGGCCGGTCGCATGCGGGCACAGCGCGAGACGGCGCAACGCATCCTCTCTTTCGCCACGGCGAGAGGCGGATGCGCCGGTCTGCATGGGCCGATGGGCATCGTGAACGTGCCGGATTGGCTCGTGGCGGAGCGAAGTCATCTGGACCTCACCCTTTGCAAGATAAGGGAGCGCGCAGAGATGCTCCAGTCGCAAGACGCTGCCTTACGACCGCCGGAGAACAAATCGTCTTGGAATGCGACGGGCCGGCTCAACGACCAGAGCCCACTGACAAACTCATGGTGGGTCAACAATCCGAACCTCCCGTTAGTGGTCTATCGGCACGGCGTATTCCTGCCGCAATTGTCTGATTCGGCCGGGTGCCCTCAACCGAAGGCGCGCGACCGGAGCGTGGGATAGTTTAACAAACGAACATCCCGAACCGAAGCAGTCGCAGGCGCTGCGGCTGCTGAATAGGGTGCGATTCTTAGAGGTTCACTGCTATTGTCACCGCCTTCAGGTGAGCAGGTCTCCGATGAGCTCGTTCCTCCAGCCGCATTGTCGTATGAGCCGGGTTGCACGGAGCGACGCCTCTTGGGTTGCCGATTCATCGGCCCAAGAGCGATTACGTATGTACGCTGTAAGCTCGCGCTTGCTGGTCACCAAAGCCGGGTCGATTTTCCGTTCATGAGCACGCTCACGAATGGCATGCCAAAGTTCGTTGACCTTGACCCGCTCGCGTTCATAATCCGGGCGTTTCCAAGGTAGTGGAGTCTGCATCGTGTCCTCACCTGAGCCCGCATGCTCAGCAATCGCGCTTTTGACGAGGTTAAGGATCGCCTCAGCGTGTGCGCGCTTGATCGGCCGAGGGAGGCCGCGCACCGCTCGAACGTCGCTCACATCGTGGAGCCCTGCGCGAGCGATGTCATAGAGTACGCCATCTGCAATAAGCGCTCGCGGCGGAAGATCGCGCTGTCTCGCCAGTTGATCGCGCCAGGCCAGTAGTGAACGGAGCACAGCCGACTCGACCGGGCCGAGTCGTTCCGCCGCTCTCACTCGCAGCCGCTGCGTCCCATCGAAGCGGTAGAGTGCTGGATCGCACATTTCTTCAAACTCACGCAAAGCGAACTGATCATTGCCCAGCTGCCGAAGCATCTTGCCGATCCGATGGCGAAGCAGCAAGAGGTAGCGCACGTCATTCGCTGCGTACTGCAATTGGACAGGAGTCAGCGGTCGATGGTCCCACTGACTGAACTTCGCTCCGACGGCTCCTGCTGCTTCCGCACTGATGACTTCAGCGATCAGTCGTGTGAGCGATGAAGGGTATGGCAAGCCGGCAAAGCCGGCGCCGACCTGCACGTCGAAGATGTTCGCTGGCGAACACCCTAAATGACGGACCACCGGCTCAAGGTCCTGCCCACCCGCATGCACGATCTTCTCAACAGAGGTATCGGCTAAGAGTTCCCAGAATGGAATCAATTCGCCGCTTCCTCGGGATTCCAAGGCGAGCGCATCGATCAGCACGATCCTTTGAGCCGTCGCCACCTGAATGACGCATAGCCGAGGGTAGTACGTTTCCTCGCCGATGAACTCAGAATCGTACGAGAACGCAGGTCGAGCAAGGATGTCGGCCACCTCATCAACATTGGACCCGTGGAGCACGTCATGCGGCGGTCGGCGCAGCTCCTGAATCAGTGCCTCAAGTTCCTCCCGTTCGGTGATCAGCTCCGGTTCACGCGAGGGGACAAGTGGATGGTCCACTGCCGCGCCACATCTGGGCGCATCGCCGGCCGCGTGTGCGGCCTCATGGCTTCGCATTCGGTGTCTGCTGCGGTAGTTGCGCTTACTCATCACATATGAAGGAGGGGGCCGGAGGGCACCATCATCATATAAGCGGCCGCACAAATGCGAAAGCAGAAGGCCTGGTCTCTGGAGCCGGTCGAAGCCGGTTGTGTTATCTCATCCGAAGTATGACGACACGTGTGAAGTTGCCGCTGCGCACACGAAGCCGTACGCCGCGCTGCACATCCTGTTCTGCCAACACTGCGTGGTATTCGTTGACGTCGGAAACATCACGGCCGCCAACCGAGAGAATGAGGTCGTTCGGCCGCAGTTGCGCCCGAGCAGCAACGGAGCCCGGTTCCACCTGCGTGACGACGACCGCACCGTTACGCAGGCCAAGCTGCTGTGCGAGGTGTTGCGGCAAATCATCGACATATATGCCGAGCTGCTGCGTAACGGGCAGGCGTTGTCGATCAAGTCTTGCCTGCTCCTCCGGGGAAGGGCGATTGCCGAGCGTAACTTCATGCTCCACGCGCCGGCCGTCGCGGAAAATCTCCAGTTCCACACTCGTGCCGGGCCTCTTCATCGCTATGAGATTCCGAAACTGGCTCAACGTGCGAATGCGCTCGCCATCAACTGCAACGACGATGTCGCCATGTCGCAACCCAGCGTCGGCTGCGGGTGAATTCGGCAGCACATCCGTAAACAGAACGCCGTCGGTGCTCTCATAACCGTATCCCTCTGCGAGCTCCTGAGTCAGTTCCTGAAGTGCCACACCGAGCCAGGCGCGCTGCACCTCACCATATTCCATGATCGCGGTGACGATCGGTTCGACCATGTTGCTGGGGATGGCAAAGCCGATACCCATGTAGCCGCCGGTGTTGGTCGCAATCGCAGTGTTGATGCCGATGACTTCACCATAAAGGTTGACGAGAGGTCCGCCGGAGTTGCCTCGATTGATGGCGGCATCGGTCTGAATGAAGTCCTCAAACCCGATCTGGCCGCGCGGATCGCGGATAATGCCGACCTGTCGGCCGGTCGCGCTGACGACTCCGGTGGTCACTGTGTTTTCAAGCCCCAGCGCGCTGCCTACTGCGATGACCCATTCGCCCGGATTCAAGGCATCAGAGTCCCCGAAGGAGGCAGGCATGATGGTCTCTTCCGGTTCAAACTGAATGACGGCCAGATCGGATTCAACATCGGTTCCAATCACGGTTGCTTCGTATTCACGAGCGTTCGAAAGGCGCACGCGGATCGTCTCGGCACCCGCGATGACATGGAAATTGGTCACGACATGGCCTTCACGGGTGATAATCAATCCCGACGCCTGTCCGATCTGCTGCCGTTCCATCTGTGGCTCCGACTCGGGCTGTTGAAACTGGCGCGGCATGCGATCCGGTCCGAAGAATCGCTCGAAGAAATCGTCGAAAGGATCGCGGCCGAAGGGTGAAGTTCGCGGCTGCATCTGGCGACGTTGCACCTCGCGCTCGGTCGTAATATGCACCACGGACGGTCCTATGGCGCGGGCGACATCTTGAAACACGCGCGAGACGGCGAGCGCTTGCCGCAGATCCTCGGGATCAGCAGGGGAGCGTGCGATGCGCTCTTCGAGTGATGGCTCCTGTTGAGTGCGTACCTGGCGCCCTTGCGACTGCGCATGTGACATCGCTCCGAGCTGATGTGGGGCGAGGATGCCGCATGCGATCAGCAGCGCCAACATTGCGCCCAGCGATGCACGGCGCTTGGCGCTCATTGAAGTGAACGTATGGGGGATGCGAATTGACATTCGTGTTGCGCTCCTGTTCATGCTGCGCTCCAATTCCTCATGAAGAAATGAACCGCAGAGGGCCGGGCTCAGACGCAGATGATTCGTGGCCTTCCAGACGCTGCACTGAACCTCTGCGCCCTCTGCGGTGTTCTGCACATGCCAACTACCGCTCATACCAAGACTCAGCTGGCATGTTGCGGTTGAGATCGCATCATGAGCGATCATTGTTTGACTTCGATTCGAATCGGCTTTGCCTGCTCAACCTTCGGCAAGTGAACAACAATCGCGCCGCTCCCAGATTCATGAATGCCGGCGGTAATGCGATTTATGTCGATGCTATCACCCAAGTCGAATCGACGGAAGTAGTCTCCAATGCCATATTCGGTGCGGATTGGACGCATCGATTCGGCCAGTTGATGCTCAATCCGGCCGCGCACGATCAGCGTGCGCCCTTCGCACGTCAACTCGACATTTTCAACAGGAACTCCGGGCATGTCGAGGATGATGGTGTATTGCGTGCCGGTTTCGTAGACGTCAGCGTGCGGGCTGTAGTACCAGCGGTTCTGTCGCTGCTGAGCCGGCGGTTGCGGCTCGGGCTGCTGTACAGGAAGGGTGTTGGAGTTTGAACGCTCAATGTTCCTTTGGGTCGTCATGCCTGAACTCCTTCAAATCATCACTCATGTCAAAAGGAATGGAGAAACATTGTGGGTTTGGCATGCCCGAACTTCATTCCGCGCGGACCTCGATTCTGCGAAGTCGTGCCTGCTGCGCTTTGGGAAGGCTGACTCGAAGGATGCCGCTCTGCAACTGCGCACTGGCTCCCTCGACCTCGATGGGCACAGGAACATTGATCTCGCGGTGGAAGCGCTCGCCAACCCGTTCGCGCAAGCGGACGTTGGCGTTCTCCGGGAACAGGAAGTGCCGCTGTCCTGAGAGCGTGAGTACGTTGTCCACGACAGTCAGTTCGATGTCCTCAATGCGGAAGCCGGGCAACTCACATTCGACCACCACATATTCATCGTCTTCCCAGAGATTGACTGGTATCGGCAGTGGGCGCGGCTGGACATTCTGTGGAGCGACACCTTGGGTGCCGGAGATAAGCGAATCGAACGCTCGGTCGATCAGATCATCGAACGTCCGCCGAACGGAATTGATGGGAAGTACTCCAATGGTTCGTTGTGTCATCATCGCGATAGTCTCCTTTGCTGAACGGTTTTCCAAAGCAAACTGTGGAAGACAACGAGGAGCCGTACAACAAACTCCATGCCAGGACTTGCAACGGATCGCGGTGGCTGAGATTGGGTACGGACCTCTGTCCATGCGCTCGACGCTGTCGGAACTTCGCCCGCTTCAGAGGACCGGCTGTCATTTTGACAGGAGCTGATCCTCTCGCCGAGCTTGCAGATGCGGCTATTCTTTCCTGCTATGCCGACCATCTTCGACAAGATCCTCGACGGAGAGCTTCCGTGTCACCGTGTCTATGAAGACGAACACGTACTCGCCTTTCTTGACATTGGTCCGCTGAGCAGAGGTCATACGCTGGTCATTCCCAAGGAGCGCAAGGCCCGGCTGGACGAGTTATCGGAAGATTCGGCTGCGGCGATCGGCCGCGTACTGCCCGCTCTTTGCAGGGCTGTCATGGAGGCGACGGGGGCCTCGGCCTACAACGTCCTCCAGAACAACGGCAGCATTGCCCATCAAGAAGTGATGCACGTGCACTTCCACATCATCCCCAAGTATGAGCAACCAGTTGGGGGAATGGGGACAGGGCTCGGCGTGAAATGGAGCTCCGGATCACTTGATCCAGAGGAGGGCGTTCGCTTGGCGGAGCGCATTCGGAATGCACTGACCTGAGGTTGGTAACAGTGGAGTTCAGCGACGTGGCCGCGATGAATTCATCGACCGGAATCAATGAAGCGGCTCAATGAGCGGGAAAAATCTTACTTTTTCCCTGCGAAGCGGCGTTTCTATGTGGTATCTTGAGATGATCGGCCATTCCGGCGGCTCGACGCTGGGATGGCCGTGCGCGCATTGCGCGGCCGTCAATCTCGCCCACACACATCTTCGGAAGGAGAAAGAGATTTATGAAGCGTGACTTCAATCCAACGTCGTGCCCGAGGGGACAGGCGGGCAGTCAATCTGGGAAAGCGCGTGCGAACGCACCGCTTCGGGTCAGCGCGTCCGCATTGACGCTGCTGTGCGTCGCCGGCGGCGCCTCCGCGCAGCAGTTTCTGCATGAGACGGCAAGCCGTTTTCCGGCGCAGCCGAGCGAGTGGACCAATCAACTTTCAATTGCGGATGTTGACAACGATGGCGCGCTTGATATCGCCTGGGCCAACGGCTGCTGCTTTAGTGGCTCTGGTGGTGCAGCCCTGCCGGCACGCCTTTACATCAACAATGGAAGTGGCTTCTTTACTGATGAATCCGCTGCTCGGGTCGGCGTCTCCGGTTGGTTCCGTGGTGTCGAGTTCGGCGATGTTGATTCAGATGGCTATCTCGATATGGGGCTTGCCAACGATTACAACAAATTGCCGCGACTGCTCATGAACCGTGGCGACGCCCAGCCGGGCTTCTTTGACGATGAAACGGGCAGTCGGCTTCCCAGCGTTCCTTTGAGCAGTTCGCGGGTCCAGTTCTTCGACTCAAATAACAACGGCCACCTCGATTTGATCTTTACGCATGGCGGTTCGGTCAATCGTTTCGGTACAGGACTCACGCGGCTTTACATCAACGATGGCAGCGGGTTCTTCACTGATCAGTCCAATCTGCTGCCGCCGGCGAGTGTGACCGGACCAATGGACGCGCAAATCGGCGATGTAACGAATGACTTCAATCTCGACATCCGCATCGGAGCGCTTGGCACCAACAATTCAAAGCTCTTCATCAACAACGGCGATGGCACGTTCAGCAACGCATCTGCCACCGTCCCCAACGATTCGACCTGCTACGCCTACGACATGGGTGATATCGATGGCAATGGCACGCTCGATATGCTCGGCGCCAATGCCGGAGCCGGATCGCAAGAACTGCTCATTCGCAACAACGGCGATGGCACATGGACCAATGTGAGCGGTCAGATTATCAATAACCCGGGCATCGACGATAACGACTCGAAGTTCTTCGACTACAACAACAATGGCGATCTCGATCTCATCATCGCAGCCATTGGTGGCGGCGGCGCGGAACGGCTGTATCGCAACGTCGGCGGCACCGGCACGTTCGGGCAGGTGACCACAGCCATCCAAACGCAGAACGACTCATCGCTCGACGTCGTTGTGGCAGATGTGACGGGTGACGGCGCGCTCGACATCGTCACGGCCCAAGGTGAATCGGGGAACTTCACCAATCGCATCTATGTCAATCATGGCGCTGCTGACACCATCCCGCCCAACATCGTTCAGACGGAACAACTTGAGGACACCGATGACACGAAAGGGCCATACGTCGTCCGCGCGTTCATCACCGACAGCCATACTGGCGATCAGAACTTCCACCACAAAGGTATTCACATCAACTATTCACACAATGGTGGCGCGGTGCAGCAGGTGCCGATGAAGTTCAGCGGCGGAACCATCTACCGTGGCGAGATCCCCGGCTTGTCGCCCGGTGAAGTCGAATACTACATCACGGCCATCGACCACAACAACAACCTCGGCACAGGCGAGACACTTTCGTTCACCATTGACGGCGATGTAGCCGTGCCCGGTGACTTGGACGGCTACGGCTCCGTCGGTGTGCCTGACCTGCTGATCCTCCTCGGCGCATGGGGCGACTGCGACAACTGCCCGGCTGATCCCTGCGATGCCGACCTTGATGACGATTGCAGCGTCGGCGTGCCCGACCTGCTGCTCCTGCTCGGCAACTGGGGTTGATTCGTGGAGCCCAGTGCATCATGATGGAAAAGATGCGGCCGGTCGTCGAAGGACGACCGGCCGTTTCAATTGAGAGGCCACCCCGCAGGGGACAGGTCACATTGGAAAGCAGCGAACCGCCCACCGCCAACAGCCAGCAACGTTCGCCGGTTGTATGATTCCTACATGCCACGACCTTCCGCGCTCATCCTCACCGCTGCGGGCATCAATTGCGATCGTGAGCTGGCGCATGCATTCGATCTGGCTGGGGCTGCGCCACAATTCGTGCATCTCAATGACGTGCTCGAGAAGCCAAAGCTGCTCGACCGGTTCGATCTCATTGGTCTGCCGGGCGGATTCAGTTTCGGCGATGCGGTGGCCGCCGGACGGATCATGGCGACAATGATGCGGCAACGGCTGTATCAACCGTTGGTGAATGCCATTGAGCGCGGTGTGCCGATCATCGCGCCTTGCAATGGATTTCAGATCGCTGTGCAGATGGGTCTTCTGCCCGGCCCGGCTCCGGGTGCGCGTTGGCCCGACTTGGCGCCTGCACCGACCGTCGCGCTGGGGCAGAACTCGTCCGGCAGGTTTATCGACCGCTGGTGCCGCGTTGACATTCCGGCAGAAACGCGCTGCATCTGGACGCAGGGGCTGCACGCGATTGCTGAGACCCGGCTGCTTCCGATCGCGCATGGCGAGGGGCGATTCATCGCCGCAGCCGGCGACACGCTTGCCGACCTTCAGGCGACCGGTCGCATCGCCGTGTGCTACGCGCCTGATGACAATCCCAACGGCTCCGCTGAAGACAGTGCAGGCATCTGCGATTCAACGGGCCTCGTCTTCGGCCTCATGCCGCACCCCGAACGTTTTACGCGCTGGACGCAGCACCCATGGTGGACGCGGCTTGCGGAGTCAACTCTCGAAGGCGAGCCGCTGGGCCTTGCAATGTTCCGCAATGCCATGGCGCACGTTAGACAGGTCGCTGCATGAATCGAGGGGAGCCGCGGATGAACACAGATGAACGCAGATGGCTGATGCCGCGCCTCTCCTCCGTGCCCATCTACGTTCGTCGGTGGCTTTCTGGAACTTGAACGATGTCGGGTTTTCTCTCGCGCAAGTATCTGCAGTATCGCGATCTTCTCGCAGAGAATCAGCCGTCGCACATTGACACTGACCTGTCGTGCCTCGGTTGCGGATACAACCTGCGCGGCTTGAACTACGGCCGCAACTGTCCCGAATGCGGCGATCTCATCACGCGCCCACCGGCCGGCTCCTCGCCCGATTCGCTGCTCACCGGCGATGAATCAATGAGGCGGCTTGTGCGCAATGGACTTTCGCTCGGAGCGTTTTGCCTCATCACTGCCGCTCTTGCTCGAATCGTCTTCTTCGTCAACCTCGTGTTCACCGTCGGTGCGATCTCGACTGCGCACTATCTCATCCTCGGCTTTGTGCTCAGCGCCATGTGGTGGATCGCCTGCGCCATGATGATGCGAGGCCGGCCTCGGCGCAGCGAACGCGCAGAGCGCTACGCAAGGATCATCATCTGGTCGCAGGGACTGTGGTTGCTCGGCTACACGCTCTTCGCGCTGCGTGTTCAAGCCACAGTCAACGGCACCGGCGGCGAGATCGCCTTGCACATTGCCAACCTTCTTGTGCGCGGCGTGGCTGGGATCGGCGCTCTTGGTGTGGCGTTCTTCATGATGCGGGCTGCAGAGGATGCTGAACTTGATGATCCTGCAGCGCGATTGAACAACGTCATCTGGCTGCTGCCGATCTTCACCATCATCACTGCGCACGTGCCGGCGTGGATTCCGTGGATGATCTCCGTCTTCGTCTTCGGCTTGCTGCTCGCATGGGCTTGGTTCATGTTCCAGTGGGGCCGCTCACTGTGGGAGATGAGCCGGCACATTGGCTGGCACATGCGCATTGCAGTCGAGCGTGCAGGCCGGCATCAGCGCATTGATGAACGCAAACGCGAACTTCAGGCCGAAGTCGACGCGAAGATTCGCCCGGTTGAACGCGCAAGGCCGATCACCTACGGCGACCGCGATCGCCACTGCAAACGATGCGGCTACAACCTGCGCGGACTGAAGACATCAAACGCCTGCCCGGAGTGTGGCGGATCAGTCGCGACATTCGACTGACGCGCGCCGCCAGCGGCGTTCTTCTGAATATTCTTAACTCGTTCCGCTATAGAATGCGCTGATGGCAAATGAGCCGTATGAACC
>CAZFZT010000055.1:0-23653 GCA_964523675.1 uncultured Isosphaeraceae bacterium | reverse complement strand
CTCCCCCACGTTCAGCCGCAACTTCTCATTCGGCACCTCACCCGGCGAGATTCACGGCGGGACGAACCCCGGGCAGATCGGCCTCGGCGTGACCCTCGCGGGAACACAACGATCTTTCACGAACGGCGCGATCAGCTCCACAGGCGTTGCAACCGACATCGCCATCGAAGGAGACGGTTTCTTCGTCATCCGTGATGCAGGGGAGCGCTATTACACACGTGCAGGATCATTCCAACTCAATGCGTCGAATGAACTGGTTTCCATCTCCGGCGGCAAGGTGATGGGGTATCCGGTTGACAACAACTTTCAGGTCGTCGAAGGTGACTTGGTTGAGATGAACATTCCGCTCGGCACTCTCACCCTGGCCGAAGCAACTCAGAGCGTGGTCTTCAACGGCAATTTGAACGCCTCCGGCGTTGTCGCAACACAAGGTTCCCTGCACACCGCTCGGGCCATGTTCACGGACAACCTGCTCACACCCGGCAATGAGATGACCGGTGCTGAAGACCTGACCACCGGCGCCACCGACCTCTGGATCAGCGATGGGGCGGCAGGTTCATTCCTTGCCATCGAAGGCGGCGCAAACACCATCATCACCATCAGCGGCATTGAAAAGGGCGGCCAGGACCTTGGCACCTTTACGTTCGGCTTCATGGATGCCGCCACCGCCGCTGCCAGAGGCGTTGACGGCTTCGGCTCCACCATGAACGACTTCATCGCTTTCCTTGAAGCGAAACTCGGTCTTGATAACTCAACTGTGGGCGGTCAATCCCTCGGTGGAAGCATCTCCATCGGCGCCGACGGCAGCATTGTGATTAACGGCAATGAAGGCAGCGTCCAGGATCTCAACATCTCCACCGCCGACTTCGTTGCCACGAGCGACACCGGCACAGCCATCAATCAGCCGTTCGTGATGACCAAGGCGGAACCGGCAGACGGCGAGTCCGTGCGCACAAGCTTCGTGGTGTACGATTCGCTCGGCACGCCGCTGACAATCGACCTGACGTTTGTCCTGCAGGAGACAGCGGACGGCGCGGGCACCATCTGGCAATTCATCGCTGAATCGAGAGACAATGATGATGTCGGCCGAATCGTCGGCATGGGCGTCGTCAACTTTGATGCGAACGGCGACTTCGTCGCCGCCACCAATGACTCATTCTCGGTTGTGCGCGGCAATGGCGCGATCAGCCCTCTCACCATCAGCATGGCGTTTGATTCCGGCGCTGATGCGATCTCCGGTCTGACGGATCAGAACAGCAATCTCGCAGCCGTCTCGCAGGATGGCACGCCGATCGGCACGCTGAGCAACTTCTCAATCGGAGGCGACGGCATCATCTCCGGGGCGTTCACCAACGGTCTCATTCGCACCATTGGACAGATTGCGCTCGCCAAGTTTTCCAATCCGGAGGGACTGATTGATGTCGGCAACAATTTCTTCAGCGAAGGGCCCAACTCGGGTACCGCGCTCATTACCCGTCCGACCGAGTTCAGCACCGGCCGCTTGATCGGCGGCGCGCTCGAACTCTCCAACGTCGATCTCTCACAGGAGTTCATCAACATGATCATGGCCTCAACGGGCTATTCCGCCTCGAGCAGGGTCATCACCACAACCAATGAACTGATTCAACAGTTGCTGGTGATCGGCCGGTAACATTGGCGCGCACCGTCGTAACGGCATGAGCGATGATTACGGTCACGCGACTCAATGGAACGCCGATGGTCGTCAACGCGGACCTCATCCGCACGATTGAGGAGAACCCCGATACGACGATCAAACTGGTCAACGGCGATCATCTCATCGTCCGTGAATCCATGGGCGAGATCGTCGCCAAGTGCATCGAGTACGGCCGCCACCTTCGCCGCATGGTTCCGCCAACATGACAGCCCATTCCGAAGCAACCTCGCTCCAGTGGGCTCGACATTCTGATCTACGCGCTCACATGCACCACAATGCTCCGTGAATGTCGGCCGTGGCGGTGCTCCCAGAGATAGATGCCTTGCCAGGTGCCGAGCGCGAGCTCGCCCTCAACGATCGGGATCGCCACTGACGTCGCTGTCAGGATCGCCTTGATGTGCGCCGGCATGTCATCCGGTCCTTCGCTTGTGTGGGTGTACATCGGATCATTCTCAGGAACAAGCCGCTCCAGCCATGCTTCAAGGTCACGCCTTGCCGAGGGATCCGCGTTTTCCTGGATGGTAAGACTTGCGGACGTGTGGCGGATGAAGATCGTGCAGAGCCCTTCAGCAGTCCGCGATTCGCGCGTTGCCCTTCGCACCTGATCCGTAATCTCGTGCAGACCCTTGCCGGCCGTATTGATGGTGAGGCGCTGAATCATGCGGAGATGGTAATCGGTCGCGCCTCCTGAGCGAAAGCGCTGCGCTGCTTACGGCGAGCAAGCCGGCTTCTCCGCTTCTTCCGCCGCCTGGTTCAGGTATCGAGAAGCTTTCGCACAACGCTCAGCGCCTTCTCAAGACGCGGATCGCCTTCAGCGAGCGAGATCGCGCGCTCAGCTTTACTGCGCATCTTTGAGGTTCGTTTCTTCTCGCCTGAATCCATCAGGTTGTCGTACACGTCGGCAAGCTTGATCAGCCGCGCCTCCCACGGCCCGGCCGCCAACTGGGCGTCGTACGCCGGCTCGCGCTCCTCTTCAAGCATGCGCATGTCCTTGGTGAGCGCAGCGACGATGTCCGCCACGCGCTTGCCGCACAACTCAAGCACATCATCGTAATCCGCCTCCGTGTCTTCAATGACGTCATGGAGCAGCGCGGCCGCGAGGATGTGTTCATCCCGTTGCTCGAACACCAGAGCGACCGTCAGCGCGACGCGCACCGGATGCGAGGCATACGGCGTGCGACCGTCCCGGCGCACTTGATCCCGATGCGCCCGTGCGGAAAACGCCGCTGCCTTCTGCCAGAGATGGCCTTCGTCCATGCGCGCATTCTATTGAGAAATCCCGACGCGATTCTGATCCGTGTGTCTCTGTGCCCATCTGCGGTACACTTCGGGCATGTCGAAGTCGCGCACGCATTTCATCTGCCGTTCGTGCGGCTCGGTGCAGTCGCGCTGGATGGGCAAGTGCCCCGACTGCGGCACGTGGGATGCGCTGGAGAAGTTCATTGAACCCAAACCGATTGCAGAAGCCGCCCACGCTTCGCTCGCTGAGGGCTGGATCGGCGCGGGCCATGAAGCAACAACAAGTGGCGACGATGCAGGCGGCGGCAATGCCCACGGTGGCACGGGCGTCTCGCCCGTGCGAAACGCCCTTGCAGTCCCTTTGCCATCTATTGAATGCACCGATGTCTCGCGCCTGCCCACCACCATCACGGAACTCGATCGCGTTCTTGGCGGCGGCCTCGTCCCCGGCTCGGTCGTGCTGCTCGGCGGCGATCCCGGCATCGGCAAATCAACCCTCATGCTCCAGGCGGCAGGGCGGCTGGCGAGAAGAGATCGCCCGGTCCTTTATGTCACCAGCGAAGAGTCGGCATATCAGACGCGATTGCGCGCGGAACGACTCTTCAACGGTGGAACAGGTCACGGATTCGCCACGGCGGATCTCACACCTGTACCACCGTCTTTGGATCACCTCTACGTCCTCGCCGACACCAACCTCGCCCGGATCGTTGAGCAGGCGCGCAAAGTCAGGCCCGGCATCTGCGTGATCGACTCCATCCAGATGATTTACAAGTCCGACCTGCCCGCCTCGCCCGGCTCGGTCACGCAGCTGCGCCAGTGCTGCATGGAACTCGTGTACCTCGCCAAGGTCTCGCAGATGGCGATTGTCCTCGTCGGCCACATCACCAAGGACGGTTCGCTCGCCGGGCCGAAACTCCTCGAACACCTCGTCGATGCGGTCCTCACCTTTGAGGGCGATCGCCACCATTCATACCGCGTCGTGCGCGGCATCAAGAACCGCTACGGCACCACGCTTGAAGTCGGCCTCTTTGAGATGACCGGCACCGGTCTGGAGGAAGTCGATGAAGCGGCGCGGGTGCAGGCCGCTTCAGAGCAACCACGACCCGGCTCCGTGATCTGCCCGGCCATGCACGGCTCACGCGCGCTGCTCGTGGAAATCCAGGCCCTGACCGCTGCGGGTTTCCTCGGCTCCGCCAAGCGCAAGACCTCAGGCCTCGACGCCAATCGCCTGGCCATGCTGATTGCGGTGCTGGAGAAGCATGGCGGGCTGCGGCTGGCGGATCAGGATGTCTTCGCCTCAGCGGTGGGAGGTCTCAAGGTCATCGAGCCGGCTGCGGATTTGGCGATCGCGCTCGCCATCGCAGGGGCCCATTATGGAAGAGCGCTCAACCCCGGCGTGGCGGCGATCGGCGAGGTCGGCCTCGGGGGAGAGATACGTGCGGTCCAGCAGATTGAGCAACGCGCAAAATCTGCCGCCCGGCTGGGCTACCAAACGCTCATCGCTCCGCCTGGCGCGCCGGCGGCCGCAACGAGTGATACCGGTCAGATGATTCGCGTCCGCTCGATATCCGAGGCCCTCGAATTGCTCGGCCCTGCTCCTTCACCATCACCGCAGAAACGAAAGCCGCAGATGCACGCAGATAGACGCTGATCTATGCATTGATTCGTGCAATAGCCGCGTGGCGGCAGTCGCATATCTGGCGGGCCCGCGGTTTGGCCCGGACCCCGCCGACAGACCCAACCGCGGCCTTCCGGCACGCGGCTACTGGCAAGAGAAGCTCCGCATCTGCGTCCGTCCGCGTTTATCTGCGGTTCCCCGGCCGTGTTGGAGATGAACTTGACTGTTTTGTGGGAGCGGGCCAAGAATTGTGCCGATTTTGTGTCAGGATAAGTTAGGAATCACAAGCAGGTTGCGAAAAAAACTCACGGGCGGCCGCTTACCCGGCCGATGGACTGCAACCCCTTGATTCCGCTGCTGTTGCAGTGGATTTCGGCCGGGAGCCGGCTTGGGGGACGCTCGACAAGTCGTGAATATCTTGGTGGATACTAGACAAACGACTTGACATAGGTATCATGCTCGCTTTCAACTCGCCGGTATCAACCGGTCGATAATGAAGATACTCTCGTCCGTGCTGCGGCTCGTTGTCGCAGGAGATGGCGGACGGGTGGATGAACAGGGACGCTCGGGCCTTGAGTCAGCCAAAGCGTCCGACAGATAGGAGAGTCTTCTCATGAGTCTTACGACGCGCGCAGGCCTCCTCGCCGGTGCCGCTGCACTGACGCTCTCGGGCGTCGCCATCGCAGACACCACGACGGATGCCAACACTGACGATCTGCGTGCCCAGGTCAAGCAACTCCAGTCCAAGATCAACGAACTGGAGTCTCGACAGGGCGACAACTGGCTAACCGAGAAAAGGGCCGGCGAGATTCGCTCGCTCGTCCACGACGTCCTCGCCGACGCCGACACTCGCGCCAGTCTTCTTTCCTCCGGAATGCAGGCCGGCTACGACGGCGGCTTCACCATCGGTGACTCCACCGGTAACTTCCTGCTCCGAATCAACGGACAGCTTCAGACCCGCTGGATCTACAGCAATCAGGGTCACTCCACGGGAGCTGCGGGACTTGGAGGTGGATTCGCTGCAGAGGATTTTTTGTGGGACGCTGGTATCGGTGATTGGTCGCTGATTGCGCTAATCAATAATGAGGGCGGTGAATCCCTAGCAGAAGTGCTTGACAATGCCGGCGAGACGAATCTTGCCGATTTCCTCACAAACCATGCGAACGGTCCGTACGCTGATCTTGAGGCGTATCTCCTTGGTGAATTCGGTTTTGATTTGAACGACCCCGCGGATGTTGAAGCCCTCGAGGCGCTCTTCCTCGGACTCACGCCGAACGTGGCCGCGATTCGTGAATTGCTTGGCCTTCATGTCTTCGGCGGTCATGCATCACACCTCTTCGGCCTCATGCCGCACCTGACGGTGGGCACCGAGGGCGACGAGCACCGCTCCGGCTTCGAGAATGCCCGAACCAAGCTCTGGTTCACCGGTCACGTCATCAACCCGAACTGGCAGTACCACATCGAAGGTGACTTCGGCTCCTTTGGCGGATTCACCCTTCGCGATGCTTACATTGCCCACGACTACGGCAATGGCTTCAAGATGATCATCGGCCAGTTCAAACTCCCGTTCCTCGGTGAGGAACTCGTTGACAGCCGCTATCAGCAGGCCGTCGAGCGCTCCCTCGTCAACTCCTACTTCACGACCGGCCGCAGCCAGGGCGTGATGGTCGCATGGGAGCCCGAAGGCATGTTCCGCGGTTGGGCCTCCTTCAGCGACGGCATGAACCAGGACAATACCCCCTGGAACAACGGCCCGACCGGTGGCTCCACCGAGTGGTCCTTCACCGCTCGCGCTGAAGTCCTTCTCGCCGGCAACTGGGACCAGTTCCATGAGTTCCGCAGCGCGCCCGGCGAAGAGTTCGCCGCCCGCATTGGTGGTGCAATCCACTACCAGGACGGTGAATACGGCACCGCGTTTTTCCCCGAAACCGAAGTCCTTGGCCTCACCGTTGACGGTATGGCGAAGTTCGGCGGTTTTAACCTCTACGGTGCCTTCATCTACCGCAACCTCGATTTCGACACCGCTGGTATGAGCGATCTCGATCAGATCGGTGCCATCGTTCAGGGCGGTTTCCACCTGACCCCGGAATGGGAAATCTTCGGTCGCTATGAGTATGCCGACCTCGATCTCCCGGACCTCACCGTCCTCGGTGTTCCGGTGTACTCGTTCGATGAACTACACCTGCTCACCTTCGGCTTCAACCACTACCTGCTCGGCTCCGACGCCGGCCACTCCGCGAAGTGGACCACCGACATCGGCTATGCCTTCAACCGCGTCGAGGTGACTGACACCCGCACCGGTTGGCGCTCCGACTTCGGCGGTGACGACGGCCAGTTCGTCTTCCGCTCGCAGCTCCAGCTCGCGTTCTGATCGCAAGACGCGTAACTGTTCAACCACCACCGACCGGCCTCACCGCCGGTCGGTTTTTTCATGCGCCCCCGGAACCCCAAAACAGAGCCGCGACCGTTAGGGAGCGCCTCCTTCGCGCCGGAACGTCATCAGATGCGACGATCAAGTTGACACACGCATCCACGAAGCGCTCCTTTACGTCGCGGCTCTGTTTTGCTGCTCACGTTGTGTCCACGCGCCGGTACCATGCTCACGCGCTGCATATGCCTGCCAACCTCCCATCACTTCCCGCTCGACCTGCCGACGGCCACAAGGGCACGTTCGGCACGGTGTGCGTCATTGGCGGTCAGGCGGCTGCTCCGCGCGTGATGATCGGCGGGCCCGCCTTCGCGGCGCTTGGCGCGCTTCGTGTTGGTTGCGGTCTTGCGGTGCTGGCGGTGCCGCGGCCGATTGTTGCGGCTGCGCTCATCATCGCGCCCTCAGCGACGGGGCTTGCGCTGCCTGTAGATAAACAGCGGCGGCTCAAGCCGAGCGACGTTGCTGAGCTGCTCGATGCGCACATCAACAGCTTCCGCGTGATCGCGATCGGGCCGGGTCTGGGCGCGGATGAGGCGCAGCAGCAGATCGTGACGCGGCTGGTATCGCAGGATGAAACGCCGCTGGTGATCGATGCCGATGCGCTCAACGCGCTTGCCGCATCGCGCGATTTCCACCGTGATCTTCGCGCCCCCGCCGTGCTCACGCCTCATCCGGGTGAGTACGCGCGTCTGGCAAGCGCGCTGGGCCTTGATGGCGATCCGAATGATCCTGTGAAGCGCGAGGATGCGGCGAGGGCGCTGGCGCAGCGGCTGGGATGCGTTGTGGTGTTGAAAGGACCGCGCACCATCATCAGCGACGGGATCGAAACGATGACCAACGAAACAGGCAACGCTGCACTCGCCACGGCCGGCACCGGCGATGTGCTCACGGGCATGATCGCGGGTCTGATCGCGCAGCATTACAAAGCGCCGCTCGGCGCGGGTTCGCGGCAGATCACCGCGCAGCAGCAGGGCGGGCTCTCGCTCTTTGATTGTGCGCGGCTGGGCGTGCATGTGCATGGCCTGGCGGCCGACTGCTGGAGCGATGAGCACGGCGAAGCGGGCATGCTCGCGGCGAATCTGCTTGAAGCGGTTCCCACGGCGGTGCGCACGCTGCGATAGCGCTCGAAGGTCGCTGCGGCATGCACCACACTGCGCAAGCGTGTATTGTTAGGGCATGTGCGCGGCCGGCCGGCTTACGCTGATTGCAAGGGAGCAGATGACTCGCAGCGAAGCGACGCGCATGCGGCGGTGGTGCATTGTGACGATTCTGGCGAGCCCCGTGGCTGGCTTTGCAGTTGAGCCGATCGACCCGGGCTCGGCTTGGGCGCTGGCGTCGGGGGCGGCCATGATCGCAGGAATGCTCCTGATCATTACACTTATCGCTCCCAGGTCGATCTGGCGCATCAGCGAGCGAGGCGTTTGGCATGCGGCCAGTTTGCCAGTGCGAAAGCGCGTGCGAATTGCTTGGGATGAGGTTGAGCAGCTGCGCCTTGATCATGAGTGCATTTGCCTTCGCGGCAGAGGCAAAGAGATACTGATGCGGCCACGTGCATTTTCAAAGCAGGACTGGCCGATCGCGCGGGATATGGTCCGCACGTGCCTCGCTGATACGTTTGACCTGGATACGCCGACGCCATGGGAAGTTCGCGCGCAGGCGCTGCGATCGTCCATCGCGCGCGATGGGTTGCACTGGCTGAAGCTCATACTCATCGCCGTTGCAATCGCAGTCGTCCTTGTCGCGGTCCCCTTTGTCGCGGCGGAGATTCACAAACCCGCTGCGCTTTGGGTCTTTTTCCTTATTCAGTTGGCTGCACTCGGCCTTGGGCTCATTGCGGTCAGGTGTAGCGAGCGAACGCGGTGGAGACGGCGGTTGCCTTGTGCGGGCACAGGAAAAGTCTCCTCGCACACGGGGTAAGGGTTGTCTCCGGCGAACTTCGCAAAGCGGTGAATCGCGGGCGAATTCCCAACATTCGCGGCGTGCAGCGGGCCGTACTGTTTGGCCCATGGAAGACCTTGCCGGCCGCGTCATTGTAATCACCGGCGCGGGGTCTGGTATTGGAGCGGCGACTGCGCTTGCCTGTGCCAGGTCGGGGATGCACTGCATTCTCAATGATCGCTGCGAGGGTGATGTCAGCCATGTGGCGCGATCCGTGGAAGCGCTCGGCTGTCGGGCGGTGATCGTTGCGGGCAATGTTGCGCAAGGCGACATGTCGTCCCGCCTGCTTGATGCGGCCGAGCGCGACTTCGGCGGTTTCGACGCGGTCTTCGCCAACGCCGGGTTCGGCATCGAGCGTTCACTGCTTGAGACGCCGATGGACGAGGTGCGAGAGATCTTCGAGGTGAACTTCTTCGCCGGCCTCGAACTTCTGCGCAAGGCGGCGAGGACGCTGATTGCCAATCAGCGGCCGGGTCACCTGTTCATGTGCGCAAGCTGTCTCGCCAAGTTCTCATACCCGATGTTCGGCGCGTACGCAGCGACCAAGGCGGCGCAGACGCAGGTCTGCTCGTCACTTCGCGCTGAGCTTGCGCCGTATCGCATTGAGGTGTCGGCGGTGTGTCCGATCGTTACGCGCACGGCGTTCTTTCGCGCAGTGACTGAGCGAAATGGCGAGAAGCCGAACGGCGATTGCCTGCCGGACTATTGCCCGAGCTTTCTGGTTCACGAGCCCGAGCGCGTCGCAGCAGCAGTGGTGAAGTGCCTGCGCAAGCCGCGGGCCGAAGTATGGACAAGCACGATCATGCGGCTCTTTGCTGCGCTCGTAACGCTTTGGCCGCGCCCGCTGGAGCTGGCGGCACGTCGCCAGGCCCTGTCCCTGAACGGACCACGAAGGCCACGCCACGTTGCGCCTGCGATGACCAACCTCACTCAACCAGATTGATCCAGCTCCAGAGTCGTCACGTGGGCGTTGGTGTACACGCAGATCTCAGCAGCAATTGCAAGGGATTCACGGCAAAGTTCCGCCGGCGTTAGCTTGGTATGTCGTGCCAGCGCTCGAGCAGCCGCGGTCGCAAACGCGCCGCCTGAGCCGATCGCGCAGATGCCATCGGACGGTTCAATGACATCGCCCTGGCCCGAGATCATGAACGTTTTCGACCGGTCGGCCACGACGAGCAACGACTCAAGCCGGCGAAGCGCGCGATCGGTCCGCCAGAACTTCGCAAGCTCGATCGCAGCGCGCATGAGGTTCGTCGGCGACTCCTTCAACTTCGCTTCGAAACGTTCGAGGAGCGCGAACGCATCGGCAGCAGAACCGGCAAATCCGACAAGCACACCAGCCGCGCCCGAGCCGAGGCCGTCGAGCCGGCGAACCTTGACCGCATCATGCTTGGCGATTGTCTGGCCGAGTGAAACCTGACCGTCGCCGGCAATGGCGACGGATTGATCACGGCGAGCCGAAATGATCGTCGTGGCGTGAAAGGCGTCCATGGCGAAGGAGTGTATCGCTTAGATGGTGAGCGCACGGCCGCTTCGGAATCGGGCGGAGTTCCTATGGCGGGCCCAGCCGCAGTGGTTTATGGTTTGTCCGTTCGTGCAGCGCTCGTTCTCGCCTCATTCTTGGGAGGAGAAGGAGGAGAACGAGTCTCCCAAGGAGGGGAGAAAGAACGATCAAGTTCGGAGGGCATCGCGCTCACCAACTCGATCAGCCAGCTTAGGATCCCCCCCGCCTGGGCGCCTCGCTCTGACCAAAAGGTCGAAGCAAGGCGCCCGTTTTTATTGGTTCGCACGTGGTCATCGATAGGAGGTGGGGACTGGTTCCATTCCGCAAAAGCCGAGCTGCATGGATCTGTAGCAGCCGATCTAACGTCACACATTGATCCCGGCCACTTGCGCTGGCGCTGTGCATAACCTGGCGCGCCACTTCCGATTCCGTTCAGCGTCAGCGGTGTCTGCTGGCGAGGGATGGGCATCGTCCTTGGCGGACATCGATATCTTCCTCGACGCCGGGCTTTGCCAACGGCGAGAAGCATCAAGCCGATCGACATCTTATGAACAGCGTGACATCCCATCAAAACGCTGATTATGAAGGGATGACACTGCACTTCCCCCGACTTATCCACAAAGCGCAAGGGCATCCTTCTGGGATGAATAAGTTCTTTTGCTTACTCAAATAGCAGAGTCGAGATCTGCTAGCCGGGCACCCGCACCCGTTCCGCAATTTGACAAACCGTCTAGGACAGACTTCCTAGGTTCACACTCATTCTGACTTATCCACATTGTGAATAACTTGTGGTGGAAGGGCCTGACATCGAGGACAATACACCGTAGTGCGCTGAGCCAGTTGCACCACTGAGAGCGGACTCATGCATTTAGTGCATGGCTCGTGGCCCTTACCGTAAACCTTGTGCTTGACCTTGAACCAGCCGGCCGATCCGTTGGCATCTGCATAGTCACGCAAGGTCGATCCGCCTGCTTCGACCGCCCGCTGAAGCACCTTCCGAATGGAGTGCGGCAGTCGTTTGAGTTCCTCAGCAGTCAGGAGATGAGCGGGCATCAGCGGCGATATCCCAGCATCAAAGAGTGATTCATCCGCATAGATATTCCCGACTCCTGCGATAATTGCTTGATCGAGGAGCGCGGCTTTGATCGGCCGCTGCCGCCCTTGAAGCGCGCGTCTGAACTCGGATGCGCGAATGTGCAGGGCATCCGGGCCCAGACGGTTCCATCGCTGCTCTCGCAGTTGCTCCATCGAGTCAAAAGCCCAGAGCCCGCCGAATCGTCGTGGGTCGCGGAAGATCAGTTGCTTGCAACCGTCTGAACTTTGGAGCATCCAGGTGCAGTGCACATGCTTCAGCGCCTCGAACGGCTCTTGCGGTCGCAGGAGCCGCATCTGGCCAGACATGCCGAGGTGAACGCACAAGACTGATCCCTCCGAGCCGACAAGAGCCAATTGCTTGCCATGGCGCTCAAGGGCGACAATGCGCTGACCCGCGAGCAGCGCCTGTTTGACGTTCGGCAGTCCGGTTCGCAGCACATCCCGCCGCTGAAGCTGCACATCGAGTACCACCCGACCGAGGAGGTGCGGCTGAAGCGTTCGTCTCAGATGCTCGATTTCAGGCAGTTCAGGCAACTTCAGGCATTGGATGTCGTACTATTGGGCTGTGCGCGCCGGCGGGGGGAGTATAGTCCGCGGACGATCACCTGCTCAGTCATCAAACCCGACCAAGTACAGCCATGACCGATCCACTTGCTGCCAAGCCCACCGTACCGCTCGCTGATCCCGAGACGGCTGCCCGTGAAGTCACCGCCGCCTGTGAGCGCGTGACGCGCGAGGTGCACAAGGTCATCGTCGGCCAGGATCAGGTGATCGATGAACTGCTCACGTGCATCATCTGCGGCGGCCATGCATTGGTCGTCGGCGTGCCAGGACTCGCGAAGACGCTTTTGATTTCAACGCTCGCGCGGACGATGTCGCTTGGATTTAGCCGCATCCAGTTCACGCCTGACCTCATGCCCTCGGATATGACGGGCACGGAGGTGATCGAGGAAGACAAATCAACCGGCGCGCGGGAGATCCGCTTTGTGAAGGGGCCGATTTTCTCCAACGTCATCCTTGCGGACGAGATCAATCGCACACCGCCGAAGACACAGGCGGCGCTGCTCGAAGCCATGCAGGAGCGGCAGGTGACGGCCGGCGGCATGCGCCACGAGCTGCCTCAACCGTTCTTCGTGCTTGCCACGCAGAACCCGATTGAGCAGGAAGGAACCTATCCGTTGCCCGAAGCGCAGCTCGATCGCTTCATGTTCAACATCACGATTGAGTACCCAACGGAAGAGCAGGAGCTTGCGATCGTGCAGCAAACGACCGCCGATGTGGAAGCGCACATCGAGCCGCTGCTGACCGGCGAGGATGTGCTGCGCATTCAGCACCTCGTCAGGCAGGTGCCCGTGGCCGATCACATCGTGCGCTACGCCCTTCGACTGGCGCGGCAGACGCGCATCCGCGAGGCGACGACGAAGCCCGAGGTCGTGCAGAACTACGTGGCGTGGGGCGCAGGGCCGCGCGCAAGCCAGTACCTGGTGCTGGCGGCGAAGGCCAAGGCAATCCTCAGCGGTGCAACGCACGTCATGCCCGAGCACATCAAGGCGGTTGCCCTTCCGGTGATGCGCCATCGCATCATTACGAACTTCAATGCGGAAGCGGATGGTGTGACCACGGACGACATCATCCGCACGCTCATCAGCGACACACCCGTTGATGATGCCGATGCGGATACCACGCGCCGGATGGATGCCGTGATGCGATGAGCGCACCGGCTTCGGCTCAGACTTCGACCTCGAGCGCGCTGCGGCGAAGCGTGAGCAGATCCTGAAGTTGACCGGTAGAGAGCTCCGTCAGCCAGGACTCGCCGGAGCCGATGATGTTCTCCGCAAGCTCTGTCTTCTGTTCGATCATTTGATCGATGCGCTCTTCCAGAGTGCCGGTGCAGATGAATTTGTGGACATGCACACTGCGCATTTGTCCAATGCGGAACGCCCGGTCGGTGGCCTGATTCTCAACGGCCGGATTCCACCAGCGGTCAAAATGGAAGACGTGATTGGCGGCAGTGAGGTTGAGGCCCAAGCCACCGGCCTTGAGCGAAAGAATAAAGATCGGCGGCGCGCTCGGGCTCTCTGATTGGAAACGATCGATCATCTCCTGCCGCTTGGCCGCGGGCGTGCCGCCATGCAGAAAGAGCGAATCGGCATCAAGGTCATTGCGGATCATGGCCGCAAGCAGATGGCCCATGCGCCGGAACTGCGTAAAGATCAACGCGCGCTCGCCGCTGGCAATGATTTCCTCAAGCAGTTGCAGCAGTCGAATTGCCTTGCCCGACCGGCGCGACAGCGCGGATACTTCCGATGGCAGAACGTCGGAGGCCAGCGTTTCAGCCGCGCCGTTGTGACGCGATCGATGTTCGGCTGTCTTGGGCGGCTTCGCACTTGCTGCTTCGATCTGCGCGGGATGGTTGCAGATCTGCTTGAGTTTGACAAGCGTTGCGAGCACGAGACCACGCCGCTGAATCCCCTCCGCGCGGTCCACCGCCGCGAGCATTTCGTTTACCGCAGCTTCATAGAGAGCGGCCTGCTCCGCCGTGAGCGACGCGTGCTCTTTGGTTTCAACGAGTGATGGCAGGTCGCTGATAACCTTCGGATCGGTCTTCAGTCGGCGCAGAATGAAAGGTCGCACCACACTGCGCAGCGCCTCCGCGCGCCGCTGATCCCGATGTCGTTCGATGGGAACAGCAAAGCGCTTGCGGAAATCGTTGAACGGGCCGAGGTATCCCGGATTGCAGAATTCCATGATCGACCAAAGCTCAGTGAGGCGGTTCTCCACCGGCGTGCCGGTAAGCGCGATGCGCCGACTCGTGCGCAGTGCGCGGATGGCGGCAGTCTGCTTTGTCGGCGGATTCTTGATGTACTGCGCTTCATCAAGCGTGACCCGATGCCAATCGACTCCGGCGATGACCTCGCGATCGCGGGTGATCAGTGCATAGGTCGTGATGACCACATCCTGCTGCATCGCGCGCTTGGCAAAGGCCTCGGAATCCAGCTCGCGCTCAGGGCCGTGATGAACGTACACCCTCAACATGGGCGCGAATCGCTCGAGCTCACGAAGCCAGTTCGAGACCACCGACGTCGGAACGATGAGAAGCGTTGGACCGATGCCGGCCCCATCCGGACCATCCTCTCGCTTCTCAGGATCAGGGTTGCGGCGTTCTTCCAACAGAAGCGCGATCAACTGAATGGTCTTTCCAAGCCCCATGTCATCGGCAAGGCAGCCGCCCAACCCGAACCGGTCAAGAAACGCCAGCCAACTCAGACCAGATTTCTGATACGGCCGCAGCTCCCCACGAAACGCAGCCGGTTGTTCAAGCATCTCGACGCGCTGGTCCGGCCGATCACCAAGAATGCGAGACACCCAGCCGCTTGCGTCAAGCCCGGTGACGGGAATGCCTGGCGAGGGATGGCCATCGGTTTCATAGGCAATCTGGATCGCCTCAAGCAGCGTCATTTCACCGCCAGGTCGTTCGCGCAGAAAGCCCACCGCCCGCGACACGTCATCCGGCCGTATCTCAATCCACCGGCCGCGCACGCGCACCAGCGGCGACTTCTGCTCCGCCAGGCGCTGAAACTCTTCCATCGAAAGCGACTGCTCACCCACCGCAATCTGCCACCGATATTGCACGATGGAATTGAGGCCGTTTGGTTGGGCGCCTCCGGCTGATGATCTCCAATCGGTTTCTTCAGGCGAGTCGATCTGCAATCGCGCGCCGAGGCGGCTGGCTGGTTCATCCCACCATTGCGGCACCAGAACGCGAATTCCTGATTCTTCCAACACCGGCTTATGCTGGCGCAAAAACTCGTACGCTTCGTTCGTGGTGAGATCCAATCCAACCGGGGCCGGTTCTGACAACGCGGCTTCGATGCGCGAGTAGATGCGACTGGCTCGCCCGAGCTCACGAAGCAAGAGCTCCTGCGGCTGCTCTCCTGTTGACGTCGTGACCCCCTTCCCGATTGCCTGCTGATTCCACAACGCTTCCGCATCAAGCAGCATCGACGAATCACCAACGGCCTGCAAGTGGAACGAAAGCCGCCAAGTCAAGTCCGTTGGCGAAACAAGACCATCGTCCAGTTCAGCAATCGCAGCGTCCATCGGCTCAATCAGCCGCAGGCACAGTTTCATCGCCTGGCCGGCGCCCGTTTCATCGAGTCGACTGATCCAGATCGTCGCGTCACGAAGCAGATCAATGCCGAGATCAGGTGAGGTCGAAATCTTGTTCTGCTGAGCAAGTAAACCGCTCAGCCAGGCGACATGGGGGTCAGCGTTTGGATCCCGCCCGTCGATGGCATCTCCGAACTCATCGGCAATGAGGACATCGCGTACCGTGGCGTCCGTCAAGGTGAGCAGCGCGTCGCTGAGGATCGGCCACGGCTGGCCCTGGTGGGCATCAAGCGGAGCGCGAGCGCTTGGCGGCATAGCGGAGAGCAGGGCACTGACGCGCGTCCGGACGCCTGCATCATGCAGCCATGGCTGCCAATAGGCGCGCATTCCGCCCTCCGGTTGCTGAACCGCTGCAGGAACGAAGCGCTGATCAGCCAGCAGCTCGAGCACGAAACGCGCGACGTCGGCCCAATAGCGCAGGGACGCCCCGAACCGCACATCGGCCGACGGCGCAGCGTCTTCCATGCGCAGCATTGTTGCCGCGGCCTGCGCGCTGCTCAGCCGCAGACACGGCACCTTTGTTTCAAGAAGCGCGACGCCGGCGTTATCCTCAATCCTGCCCAGCGTGCTCGCAAGACGATCACTCGGTTGTGGCCGAGAGCCGCTGGAAGGCAGCCGCATGCGAAGCGACCCTACATCATCGACGGCCTCCGGCGTTAGCAAATCCGCTTTCACCAATGCTTCGCGTAGCGGATGCGACTCCATTGCGAACGGATGGAACTCGGCCTCCGCCGAATGTTCGGCAAAGCGCTCGGTCGATTCCGCCCAGAGGCATAGTCCGCCCTCGTACCAGTTCGCGTGAAGGATGAGCATAAAAAGGGCGTCAAGCCGCGCAGCCAAAGTGCCGCGAATGATCGCGCTGGGGATCGAACCCAGGACCTACCGCTTAAAAGGCGGTTGCTCTACCGGCTGAGCTACGCGATCGCGAATCCAGAAGTGTAGCGAACCAACCGACTTAGGGCGACGCCATGGCGTCAAAATCAGCGGTCTGCCGCAGTGTCCGCCAGCGCGCTCGCCGGATGTGTCGTTCGCGGTCAATCGAGCGGCTTTCCGGCATCCAGCCGCGCGATCGCTTTATTCGCGATTGAGCCGAGAACCGCCAGAACGATGAGCATGACAATCACGCCGCCGGCAAAAATCCAAGGCCCGGGGCCATCCTTGATGAACTCCTGTATGTCGCGCGATCCGCTCGCTGCTCCGATTGCTGCAAAGTAAGCAGCCACACCGGTGCGCGGGACCATTCCGAGCACAGTTCCAATCAGGAAGGGGGCCAATCTGACGCCTGTCGCCGCCATGACGAGATTCGTGAGAGCGAACGGTGAGTTTGGCGGGCACCTCAGCAGTGCGACGACTCCGGTCGTGCGCAGGAATCCCCCGCCAACGAGCGCATCGCGGATCGTTCGGGCCTTATCGTTTTCGCGCACGAGCTGCTCAACCCTGTCTTGGGAGACCGTTCGAGCGATCCCATAGCCGATGACCGCGGCGCCGGTGAAACCAATGAGGGCGGCGGGGAATCCGAGTGCAAAGCCAAAGACCCAACCGCCGACAATCGCTTGGGCATAGGTTGGCAGTACGCCCAGCCCACCTGCGATGACAAAGCCGGCGGTATAGATGAGCGGCCCGGTTGAGCCGGTGTCAGCGAAGAAATCTGACAGCGCGCCGACATAAGCAAGCAGCACGAAGCCGGCGACAGCCGGCGCGGTCGCCCAGAGCAGACCGAGCAAACCGGTCGGCCCCAGCCGCCGCCAAATCATTCGCGCACGCTCATTCATGGACCATGAGCATAGACGATCGCACCACAACCGGGGCCAATGCGCATGGTCGCTCACACAAGCCGGAGCAAAGCGCATAAGCCGCGAAGCGGCGCCCCGGCACCGCCTCGGGCCCGCGTGCCTTCTCAGTGAAATCATTCACCTTCGCGCTCAAGCAGCCGCCGCATCATCTGCTCCATCCGCTCAAGCCGTTCCTCCAGCGCGCCCATGCGCCGCTCCAATCCAGGCGCCGGCCGATGCCAATCGCGATCGGTCGCTCCGCCGCCTTCGCGGAACTCACGCATCATCCGCGCGACCTCTCGTTCCGCCGCACCACGCACCGCGTTTTCCTGTGGATGTACGACCATCCCGCGGCCATTTGAGCGCTCGCGCATGATCTCAATGCGCGGAGCACGCACATCGATCTCCACCTCAACATCTTCAAGCGAGCTCGCAGCGCGCTCGAGCGCCGCTGCCGCTCGATCCGCAGCGCGCTCAAACCATTGGCTCAACCGTTCGCGTGTTTCTTCATCAATCTCGAAGTCCTCCCAATGCTCGCGCCATTCCAGCTTAAGTGTCTCTCGCAGGGAATCGGACGCTTCGCGGAGGCGCTTGAGATGGTCGTCGAGTTCAGGCCGGAACTCCCGCCAGTGGCTGCGTAGCTCTTCAATGATTTTTATCTGTTCGGGAGCGACCGGAGCGCTGAATCCGCCTCGCCCGCCGACGCGCATCGGCGCCTCTGCCAGTGTGATGACGACTTCGCGCTCCTGGCCGCTCCGCAGCACGCGCAGTGTGAGTTCGTCGCCCGGCTCCTTGTTGCGCAGCGCCTCCCGAATGGTCTGCGGCGTCACCGTCGATTCGCCATCCACAGCCGTGATGATGTCATAGCGTCGCAATCCCGCCTTTGCCGCTGGACCATCGTCGAGCACGCTCACAACAAGGATCCTTTCCTCTGGCTTGATGTTCAGTTGTGCCGCCAGCGCATCACTGACGCGATCCATCGCAATGCCTATCTGAACTCGCGACGCTGCCACAGCGCCGCCAAGACCGCCTTCCGGCCGGCCGCCACCGCCTCGCATTCCACTTCTTCGCTCCTGTGCAGCCGGAGCATCGTCTGTGGGTCCGCCGATGGCTCCGCCACCGCCACCGCGCTGCGCAGCAGCCGTTGCCGAGAGTGCAATCGCACATGAGAGTGCGACGGTCTTGAACACAGGTCTAAGCGTCATGATTACATCTCCTATGAACGGGGATTCAGAACATTCAGAGAGAGGATGGCTCGGAAACCAGCGCTTCGCGGCTCACCGGCACCGGCACGAGCGAACCGTGCTCGTCCAGTGCTAACTCATACACGTCTGAGATGCGCTCGCGCTCCAAAAACTGCCGAAGGTAATACACAACAAGGCCGCCATCGTCCGCTTCAAAGCTATCCACGAGCACCGTCGGCAGTTCCTCGATAACCCGCCCCTCCCTTTCGCCGAGTTGCATATAGCGATCAAGCGCCTCATCTGCATTGAGTGAAGCCAGATGCGCTGCCGTCTCGCTCCCGCTACTCATCGGCGTCGGGAGCGTCTCACCTGCACGTGGCAGGATCAGCGCGATCGTCAATGCAACAGTAACGGCAGCCGCAACCGCCCAGCCGGACCACGCGCGCGACCGAACGCCGCTTGCGGCTTCGCGCGACCACTCCAATGCCGCCTCGATTTCCGCTGCTGCGCCACCATCAATTGCATCATGCAGCGCCGCGCGCATCTGCAATTCATCGCGCAGCGCCCGTGCCAGGCGTTCCCATTCCGATGGCGCCCGCGCAGCCGCCGTTTCAAATTGCACAAACTCTTCGCCGCACTCCTCGCACGAGACAATTCGGTCGATCAATACCTCGACGCTTGATTCACTCATCATGATTCACTGCTCACTTTCAGCCGTTTGCCACTTGGCATTTCATTGGATTCCGTTGTCTGCGGACGACGCTCCATCGCCTCCATCTCCTTTCTCACCATTACCCGCGCCCGAAACACACGCGTTTCGACTGTGCTCACCGGTAACTCGCACACCAGCGCGATCTGTTTGTGCGAAAGGCCGCGCAGACTCAGCAGAAGCGGTTCGCGGTACTCCGGCGGCAGCGATGTGGCGATCTCAAGCGCTTGCAGACCGCGCTCCCTCCCATCCTGTCTTCCGCTGCCGATTTCGCGCGCCCGCGGCGCGGTCAGTTCATCCAAGTCGTCACCGGCATGGCGCGTGCTCTTGCGCACCGCGCACCGCCGACCGGCATCCCTGGCGATGTTCATCGCGACGGTGCGCAGCCATGGGCCGATCCGCTCCGGTGAATTCAGTTGGTAAACATTCTTCACCAATGACATGGCAACCTCCTGAAGCAGATCGTTGATATCAATCGTGCTACGAGAGCCGCCGGGCAGGTGGGCGTACAGCAGGGCCGCGACCCACGGGCGGTGCTCGCGCCACAGGCGCTCAATCGCCTCCTTCGACCACCGGCCATCAACGGACCCTCGATCGTGCATGTTCATAAGTAAACACGCAGCAGTCGGCCGATTCCTGCACAAAATCGGCGCGTTGGCGCGGCATGGGAAAGCGGGTAATCTGCCGCCATGCGAGGACTGACGCGGCGCTGGCTCATGGACGGGCTGAGCGAGCCGGATCGCTCCGGTCCGGCGACCGGGCGGCCGCTGCTCCAGCGCATCCTCCACGCCCGCGGCCTGACGGACCCGGATGCTATCTCGCGTTTCTGCGAGCCGAGACTTTCCCAACTTCACCCCCCCGAGCTTCTGCCCGGCGTCGAGGCGGCCGCGAGAAGGATCATCGACGCGATCCGGCGCGATCAACTCATCGTCATTTACGGTGATTACGACGTCGATGGGATCACTGCGACAGCCATCCTCTACCACATCGTGAAGGCGATCAAGCCCGATGCGCGGCTGTTCACCTATGTGCCGCACCGAATCGAAGAGGGCTATGGCATCAACTGTGAAGCGCTCCGGCAGATTCGCAGCGATGGTGCGGACCTCGTTATTTCGGTCGATTGCGGCATCACGGCTGTTGCATCCGCACGAACAGCACGCGAGATCAATCTTGATCTGATCATCACCGATCATCACAACTTCAATGAAGATGGCCAATTGCCCGACGCGCTCCTCGTGCATCCTCGGCTTGTCGAGCCGGACTCCACCAGCCCGAAGTACCCCTTCGGCGAGCTCTGCGGCGCGGGCGTGGCGTTCAAACTCGCATGGCGGCTTGCGACCATGTGGTGCAATTCTGAGCGCGTGAGCGAATCGCTTCAGAAGACTCTCATCCACATGCTGCCGCTCGTCGCGCTGGGAACGATTGCCGACGTGGTGCCGCTCGTCGATGAGAATCGCGTGCTCGCAGCGTTCGGCCTGCGCACCATCAAGCAGACACCGCTGGTGGGCCTGAACGCTTTGATCGAAGCGTCGGGCCTTGCTGACGAAGCAATCGACTGCGAGAAGGTGGGTTTCGTACTCGGCCCCAGATTGAACGCATGCGGCCGGTTGGGCCACGCGCGTGATGCAGTGCGACTGTTGACGGACGCGCCCGAAGAGGAAGCCATCGCCATTGCCAGGCAACTCACGCGCGTCAATGCTGAGCGGCAGCGGATGGAACGCGCGATCTTCGAACGCGCATGCCAACTTGCGGAGGATCGCGGCATGGTTCGAGATGAATGCCGCATTGTCGTGCTCGCTGACTCCGACTGGCATCCCGGAGTCGTAGGCATCGTCTGTTCACGCCTCGTCGAGCGCTTTGGACGGCCGGCTATCTTGATGCAGCACAACGGCAAACTGTGCAAGGGCTCCGGCCGCAGCATCGATGGCTATTCGATCCACGAGGGCCTCAGTTCATGTGCCCGGTACCTGGCGACGTACGGCGGGCATGATATGGCGGCGGGGCTTTCCCTCGACAGCGACAACCTTGAGCCGTTCACCGACTCGCTTACCGCGCATGCGAATGAGAAGATCATGCCTGATCAATTGGTGCCGGCTCTTCGAATCGACTGCGAAGCGGCGCTACCTGAACTCGACTTGAATACCGTGAGGGGGATACTCACGCTCTCACCGTTTGGCCGGTCCAATCGCAGGCCGACGCTTTGCCTACGAGGTGCGGTTGTCGCCAACGCTCCGAGGCAGATCGGCGCGAATGGTAAGCACCTTGCGCTCAGTCTGCGACACGAGGGATCGCGCTGGCTTCGCGGAGTGTGGTGGAATAGCGGTCATCTTGCGGGAGAATTTGCACCTGGAATGAAGCTCGATCTCGCGATCGAACCGAAAATCAACCAATGGAACGGCCGGGTCAATGTCGAAGCGGAGATTCGTGATGTTCGTTTGTGTGAGCGATAAGCTCAGCCGGCTCCACGTGAGCGAGAGAGCGCATTCGTGAAGCGCGAGGACGCCGGCGGTTTTGCGCGATAAACTTTGTGAACGCGCCCCACACAACCCGCGCGACAGCGCACCTGCCACGGACGGCAAGCCATGACGACACTCTTCAACACACTCGACGAAATGCCCCGAAGGAGCCAGCCACGTAAGCCGGCCAGTCGTACCCGTGCAGCCGCTTCCTCTCAAGAGTCGCGTCCCCGGACGAAGGCCGGCAAGCCCAAGGGCCGCGCCACCGCCGAGTCGATGGCAGCGATGCAGCGCGAGATTTCGGTCAGCGAGTTCTTCGCCAAGAACCGCCATTTGCTCGGCTTTGATAATCCGCGCAAGGCGATGCTCACCACCGTCAAGGAAGCCGTGGATAACGCGCTAGACGCCTGTGAGGAGGCCGGTCACCTGCCGGATATCTACGTGCGCGTGCTGCAGCTCGGTGAAACGCGCTTCAAGATCACCGTTCGTGATAACGGGCCGGGGATCGTGCGTAAGCAGATCGACAACATCTTCGGCAAGCTTCTCTACGGCTCCAAGTTTCACCGATTGAAGATGTCGCGCGGCCAACAAGGGATCGGCATCTCCGCAGCGGGGATGTACGGCCTGATGACGACCGGCAAGCCCGTTCTCATCATTTCCAAGACCGGAAAGAACAAGCCGGCGCATGAGGTTCTGCTGAAAATCGACACACAGAAGAACCGCGCAGTTCCCGTGAGCGACACCGAGCATCCTGAAGATGACACGCTCTTCCCCGAGGGGCATGGCACGCAGGTTGAAATCGAAATTGAAGGGCGCTACCAGAAAGGGCGCGCCTCGATTGATGAGTATCTTGAGCAGACGGCGATCGCCAATCCGCACGCACGGATTACTTATGTAACGCCGACGAATGAGACGATCGAGTTCCCGCGTACGGTCGAAGAACTTCCCGAAGAACCACGCGAAATCAAGCCGCACCCGAAAGGTATCGAACTTGGCACACTGATTCAGATGCTCGAGCGCACCGACTCGACTTACTTAGGCGGCTTTCTTCAGAACGACTTCTGCCGCGTCGGCCAGGGGAAGGCAAAGGAGATCGCGGAGAAAGCCGGCATGACGAGCCGCACCTACGTGGCGCGCATTGGCCACGCAGAAGCGGAGAAGTTGTACAAGTCGATTCAGGACACAAGCATCATGTCGCCGCCGACCGATTGCCTCGCGCCAATCGGCTCCAAGGCGCTCCTGGCGGGTTTGCTGAAAGAGGTCAAGGCCGAGTTTTACACCGCCAGCACGCGACCGCCCTCCGTGTATCGCGGCAACCCGTTTCAGATCGAAGTGGGCATGGCGTTCGGCGGGCAACTTCCCAATGAAGAAACAGCGCGCGTCATTCGCTTCGCAAACCGAGTTCCGCTTTTGTATCAACAATCCGCGTGCATGAGTTTCAAGGCCGTGCTCGACACGAACTGGCGCAACTACGGCCTGCAACAGCCGCGTGGCTCTTTGCCGGTCGGCCCGCTCGTTGTCATGATCCACATGGCCAGCGTGTGGGTGCCTTTCACAAGCGAATCAAAGGAAGCCATTGCGGATTATGACGAGATTCGAAAGGAGATGACGCTCGCGCTGAAGGAGTGCGGCCGCAAACTGGGCATTTATCTCAGGCGCCGCCAGCGCATGAAGAAGGAGGCCGAGCGGCGCAACGTTTTCGAGCGCTACATCGGCGAAGTGGCGAAGGCATCAGCCGCGATCACAGGTGAAGACCCAAAGAAGATTTACGATGCGCTCTACGAACAGGCGAAGATCAAGACCATCCAGGCCGATCAGGAACTCGATGAGGAGGGCAACATCATCAAGGCCAAAGATAACGGGCA
>CAZFZT010000054.1:0-23694 GCA_964523675.1 uncultured Isosphaeraceae bacterium | reverse complement strand
TACGGCAAACTCGACAAGCGCATGTACTCAGACCTGGCCAGCGATCACCCGATTGATCTGTGCCGGTATCAGGTCTTGAACTGCTACAACGGCCGATGCGGCCTGATCAACTCCGGCGGCGCATCAAGCGGCGAGAGTGACTTGGTTGAAGCGGTGAAGACGGCCGTCATCAACAAACGAGCCGGCGGCATGGGATTGATCTCCGGCCGCAAGGCGTTCCAGCGGCCAATGGATGAAGGCATCAAACTGCTAAATGCCATTCAGGATGTGTATCTGGATGAGAGCGTGACGGTGGCGTGAGCTAATAGTAAGGTCGAAATTCTACCGCTACAGGAACGATGAGTTTCCCTTCCCAATAGTGCGTTGCCTCGAAGTCGCGCAGCGCAACAAATGGGTCTCCTGTGATTGTGACGGACCATCCCTCCCCCAGACTTCGTTCGGTGACAACACGAACCCCGCGGAATGTCTCTCCCGTTGCGTCGAGTATCTCTCGCAAAAGCTGTTCATTCCGAATCTGTAGTTCCACCTTTGCCGATGCTGCGTTTTCTATGGCTCTGGGGCGGAATGAGAACCTCCCATCCGCAACCTCCGTATCGTTGTGCTTGAGCGCGATCCGCATCGCGACCGTCACCTCATCGAAATGCGGAAGCGAGTCTGTACGCGTGGGTCGAATCAAGTCGAGGATGAGCGTTGCTCGGTGTCCCGAACCGGCATCCTTGAACCAAATGTGTACTCGTGGCGACCTAAGCTCAGCATAAAAACGCTCTGATGACACAGGTCGTAGGAGTTCATGTACGTCATCAACGAATTCGAACGACAGTTCAGACTCCTGACTAGGAAAGGCAAGCGTCCTTCTTGGTCTAACAAAGTACGATCTCGCCTGCTGCGTCAGCGCTCCCTGTGTATTGACTGTTATGCTCGAATCGCTTGTTGCACCCAATTCGATAACATCGCGCGGTA
The DNA here is from genome assembly GCA_964523675.1 of uncultured Isosphaeraceae bacterium. GTDB lineage: Bacteria > Planctomycetota > Phycisphaerae > Phycisphaerales > SM1A02 > CAZFZT01. The sequence goes on along the minus strand of CAZFZT010000054.1, from coordinate 22,734 downwards.
CGAAATCGGTGTGGATGGTAAGAGGGCTCGCGATCCAGTCGGTGAACAGTTCGTCTTGCTGGTCGTGGACCGCGACATGAACGTTCCGGTCGATGCCGTGAGTGGGAAAGCAAGGTTCAATTCTCAACGCGATACCACGACCGCGCACCCATTTCGGCCGCGTCGTAGCTTCGACTTTGAATTCGCTGCATTGTGCCTGCGCCCAAGCCGGCGCCTCGGGCCAAAACGGGCCGCAGTCGCTGTCCCAACTGGTCCCGGCAAGCAATCGATCTAGCGGTGTCGGCCAACGCACCTCGGCGCCGCATTCATGCGAACTTAGATTTCGCCGAGTCACTAGGTCAAGCAGGCGGTCATGCATCGCTGAATACGACGAACCATATTGGATTGACCACTGCACATCAGCGTATATTCTATCCTGCCATCGCTCGCCCCGTAGACAATCCGGATTCAGCCATGGGACTATGGTTATCTTGACGGACAGCGGCACCGCCGCGGGCCAGCCGCGATCCTTGACGGCGGGTGTAACGTTCAGCGCATACGCGCCGATCAACATGAACACGCCGAGGAACGCAACCTTCCAGCGCCGCCGCGCTTTGAACAACTTGCGTTTGCGCTTCGCAGTGTAACCGCATTCGCTGCAGGTCAGTCCCGGGGAATGCGACATGTCGTACCAGCACTTCGGGCAGCGCCTTCTTCGCTTGATGCGCTGCATGATCCATGGCCCGATGATCGCGAGTGCAACAACCGCCACGCCCAGCCAGGCGACAATCTGCGCCGAGATGCCCCACCAGTTGGCGGCCATGCGGGCATTTTAGCAACGGCGACACACTCGGACAGAACAGAGCGCGCGAAGCCGCAAGCGGCGAGCGGGTAACGAACGCGCTTCAAGGCGATCAGTGATCGGCGCATTCACGCCGTGCCGAAGATTCGGTCGCCTGCGTCGCCGAGGCCCGGCAGGATGAACCCGCGCATATTCAAGCCGCGATCGAGCGCGGCTGTATAGATCGTGACATCAGGATGATCGCCTGCCATGCGCTCGACGCCTTCGGGCGCGCAGACGAGGCAGATTTGTTTGATGTCACGACAGCCGCGCTCCTTGAGAACGCTCGCGGCATGTGAAGCCGAGCCGCCGGTCGCAAGCATCGGGTCGATGAGCAGCACGTGGCCGTCTGCGATGTCGGGCGGGAACTTGGCGTAGTACGGCGTGGGCATGAGCGAGACTTCATCACGGTAGATGCCGATGTGGCCGACGCGCGCTTCGGGCATGATCGAGAGGATGCCGTCCGTCATGCCGATACCTGCGCGCAGGATCGGCACGAGCGTTACGGGCTTGGTGAGGATGCTGCCGTCTGTCTCCTCCAGAGGCGTCTTCACGCGAATTTCCCTCGTGGGAAATGACCTGCTGACTTCATAGGTCATCAATCCCGCTATCTCGTTGAGCAGCCGCCGAAACTCAATCGATGGCGTCTGCTCACTGCGCAGCCGAGTGAGCTTCAACTGAATCAGCGGATGCTCAAAGATGCGCAGGTTGGGAAAGTCCTCGTGTCGAGCGGGCATCGGCACAGTGAAACGTCAAAACGTCGAAACGTCAAAACGTCGAGACCTCGCACCAATCGAGCGGGTTGGCACATCCTCCATGGTGCCTGTATAGTGCCCGCCATCTTCACGTGCAGCGTGCGCGTGGGTGCGCCTCACTTACAGGAGGCGGGAACTCAACCTTTGCAGTTCAGGGGATTTGACATGTTGACATGGATTCTCGCAACCGCCCCGGCACAAGAAATCAGACCAGAGGACGTTGCCGGTCTGGCCTTCGTCCTTCTTGCAATCGGCATCATGCTGTTGATCGGCCTTGCGATCAATATCGTGATCTGCGCGCTGCTTTACGTGGCTCAGAAGCGCGTGCCAGCCGAGCACCGCAAGATCGACCCGCTGGCCGTGTGGCTGCTTCTGATCCCGCTTTTCAACCTGGTCTGGAACTTCTTCGTCTATCGACGCATACCGCAGTCGTACTGCTCGTATTTCAATGCGCAGGGAGTGCAAGGCAAGGGAGACTGCGGCGAGACGATCGGGCTTTGGCTTGCGATCTGTTATGCCTGCTCAATCATCCCGTGCGTCAACTACATCGCAGGACCGGCCGCGCTCGTGCTGCTCATCATCTTCCTCGTCAAGATCATGGGCCTTCGCGGCGAGATCCCCGAAGCGGCGGCGACATAGTTAGGACGCTTTGAACCGTCCTTGCCTAAGCCGCTAGCATGTGTGGCCATGGCGTCTGAGCGGATCCAATACCCCGAACCGTTGCGCATCACCGCGAGCGGCAGATTGATGGGGGTGAGCATCCTCGGCGGGGCGGCGTGCGGCGTTGCAAGTCTGCTCACGCAAATGCATCCGTTTATTCTGGCCCATCCACTCGCCACATTGGGGCTCTCCGGCGCTGCGGCGCTCGTTGGCGGATTCGTGGGGATGCTCACCTTCATGTTCGTCTATCCGCTCCTGCGCTACAAGCACCTGCCTCATGTGATTCCCGTCGCATACGTCCCGACCGGCTTTGCGGTGGTCGCGGTCTCGGTGTATTCGCCCATCTACGCCGTGGCGATGGGACCACTCGTCCTGTTGGGGATGTGCATCATTGCAAAGGTGCTACTGCCGGAGATTGTTTCGCGATATTCGGTTCGGCAATGTCGCGAATGTGGCTACGACATGCGCGCTCACGCGTTCGGCTCTGCATGTCCGGAGTGCGGAACGGCTTGGGTGGATGCGGATGCTTTTCGCCACATGGTGATCGATCGCTCGGTCAATGCACGCCGCGCATCTCGCGCGGCATGGGCAATGGCGGCCGTCGCGTTTGTGATTGCCTTCATCACATGGCTTCCGTACAAGCCGATGAGACAGTCGAACTTCGAGGCGGTGACGCCGGGCATGACGCAGAAGGAGGTTCGCGGGTTGCTGGGCAAGCCGCATCAAACCTCTAGGAGTTTGCAAGGCAATGATGTTTGGGCTTATGGACTTGGTTTGCCTGACGTCTGGAGGGTGACCTTTGCGGACGGCGTTGTGGTGGGCAGCGGCATTACTGATGGATGGTAGAGTGCAGCATCGGCCTAGAATGGCAGTCGATGCGCGAGTTCTACGACGTCATCATCATCGGCGGCGGCCACGCGGGCACCGAAGCGGCATGGGCGGCGGCTTCCGCGCTCCAGCGAGCCGCGGAGTCCTCGCGGCGGTCAACGTCGGGCACGCAAAACCCAACCGTCGCCCTCATCACCATGGACCCGTCGCGCATCGGCCAGATGTCGTGCAACCCGGCGATCGGCGGGCTCGGCAAGGGGCAGATCGTGCGCGAGATCGACGCGCTCGGCGGCATCATGGGGCGCGCCATCGACGCCACCGGCATCATGTTCAAGATGCTCAACACCTCGAAAGGCGCAGCCGTGCGCGGCCCGCGCGCTCAGGCCGACAAGTACGCCTACGCCGCCGAGGTCCAGCGACTGATCGCCACGCGCCGCAACATCGATGTTATTGCCGGCACGATTGACGACCTCATCGTCGAAGACGGCCGCATCGTCGGCGTCAATGTACCACCGGGCGCGCACGTTGTTCATCCTGACGAACGCGCGATCGAATGGAATCATGCAAACGAAGGATGCGCCCGGCCGGTGTATAGCCCGGCTGGAAACACGCTTGCGGTTTCGCGCGGCGTCTCAACGACGTACCTCCGTGCACACGCCGTCGTCCTCACCACCGGCACGTTCATGCGCGGCCTCATGCACACCGGCGAATCAAAGACCGAAGGCGGCCGTGTAAATGAAGGCGCTGCGAAGGGCATCTCGACAACGTTGCGCCGGCTCGGCTTTGAACTCGGGCGCCTCAAGACCGGAACGCCGCCACGCCTCGATCGCAAATCCATTGATTGGGATGCGCTCGACATCCAGCGCGGCGACGAGCATCCGGTGCCGTTCAGTGATCTCACTTCAGCGAGCCGCCGCGTCCCCGCGGCGGATGATGCACAGATTGCAAAGAGCATCCGTGACGAGGACGTCTCGGCTCGCTTCGCCTTCCCGCGCCTGCCGCAGATCGAATGCCGCATCACGCACACAACCGCGCAGATTCATGAGATCATCCGCGCGAACCTGCACCGCGCGCCGATGTATGCCGGGCAGATCGACGCCGAGACCGGGCCGCGCTATTGCCCTTCGATCGAAGACAAAGTCGTCCGCTTCGCGCAGCGCGATTCGCATCACGTCTTCCTCGAACCAGAATCGCTGCATACGAACGAAATCTACTGCAACGGCATCTCGACCTCGCTGCCCATCGATGTGCAGGAGCGCATCGTGCGAATGATGCCCGGCTGCGAGCGTGCCGAGATCCTCAAGTGGGGCTACGCAGTCGAATACGACATGGTTTGGCCGCACCAGATCGATTCAACCTGCATGACCAAGCTCGTGCGGGGGCTGTTCCTTGCGGGCCAGATCAACTGCACGACGGTTTATGAAGAGGCCGGCGCACAAGGCGTGATTGCGGTGCTGAACGCAGCGAGGTTCGCAATGAATGAAGACCTTGTGCGGCTTGGCCGTGAGCAAGCGTACATCGGCGTGATGATGGATGACCTGGTGACGAAGCCGCCGCGCGAGCCCTACCGCATGTTCACCAGCCGGGCCGAGCACCGCTTGCTTCTTCGCGCAGAGAACGCCGACGAGCGCTTGACGCCGATCGGCCGCGAGCTCGGCCTTGTCGATGATGAGCGCTGGGCGGTGTACGAAGACCGCGCGGAAGTCCTGAACGCCATGCGCGAGCATTTCAATCGCACATTCATCAACGGCAAGACGCTGCGCGAGTTCGCCCGACGGCCGGAGACGACCGTCGATGATCTCTCACTCCATTTCGACGTTTCGACCTTTCGACGTTTCGACGTTTCGCTACTCGATCGCATTCTCACGGAAGCAAAGTACGACGGCTACATCGCTCGGCAAACGGCCGAGATCAAGCGGCAGCAGTCTGCCGAGCACCAGCGCATCCCCGACTGGCTTGACCCGCGGCAGGTTCAGGGCCTGAGAAACGAGGCAGCCGAAGTTCTCGCGAAATACCGACCGCAGACGATGGGCCAGGCCGGCCGGCTGCCCGGCGTGAATCCAGCCGACCTGACGCTCGTGGCCGTGGCGATCCGGCGTGGGCAAACGTCGAAACGTCACAACATCGAAACGTCGAAACTTTGAAAGGTTGAGGCGACGACGCGAGTGTCCATCGACCGTGGTTCCCCGGTCCCCACGACGCTACGATAGGCATCCCGGGCCGACGCACAGCCGGCCCTGCTGTTTCTGGACGTTTCGACGTTTCGACGTTTCGACGTTTGTTGTTCGCCACCGTAGCTCAATTGGCAGAGCGCCTGATTTGTAATCTGGAGGTTGCGGGTTCGAGTCCCGCTGGTGGCTTTGGCCCGCTTTGACAGCAGTGAAGCAGAATCGTACGATCGGAGTAACTCATGGCCTATTACACCAAAAACTCGGATGGGGCCATTGAACTTGTGCCGCCTTCCGATCCGGCTGAAGCGCGCGAATACGAGGCCCATCGCTTCAATCGACGACGGCGCACGCAGCGAATCGACCGGTGGGAAAAGGCACAGTTGAAGGACATATTCGCTCGCTATGGCGAAGGCGCGCGTGTGCTCGATGTGCCGTGCGGAACCGGACGGTTCTTCGACATTCTCAAGAGCGCGCCCGAACTGACGATGATCGACGTGAGCGACGCGATGCTGACCGTTGCGCGGGAGCGTATCGAAGGCCACGCAAACGCGCGTGCCATGCAGGCGAACATCACCGAGTTGCCCTTAACCGATCAGTGCGTCGATTTGTCATTTTGCATGCGGCTGTTTCACCACCTGCCCACGGATGAGATTCGCTCCGCCGCGCTTGCTGAACTTTCGCGCGTCACGACGAAGCATGTTGTGCTGAGTTTCTACAACCGCGCATCGTGGAAGTATTGGCGCCGCGCCTTGCTGTTCAAGAAGTTTCGAGGCGTGTACCTCTCGCTTTCGCACCTGACGGACCTGGCCGAGGCGCAAGGGCTGAGACTGCTGGAGAAGCGTCCGGGCGTGAGCATCGTTCAACAGCAGACCATTCTCGTATTCGCCAAGTCGTGACGACGCTCAACCGCGCGCAGATTGTAAAGACCGCGCTCCCGCATCGGATCAGACGACCGGGCAGCGACTGGCGAGCATGTGACGCCTCTATCGAAGACGCGATCGACACCGTGCTGCGCGTTCTCCTCGGTGCGAACCCCTCGCCCGACCTTCGTTGGTTCAAGCACACTGACAAGAAGTGGATCTTCCGCATCGACGGCGGCCACGTCGCAAAGGTCATGTACCTTGCGACGCTGATGTTGCGGCTCAAGTATCGCAGGTATGCACGCGACGAAGCGGGGAACCTGATCTGGGCCGCTTCGCAGGGCGTGCGCGTGCCGCCGGTCCATGCAGTCGGCGCGATCCGCACCAGAACAGGGTTGGTCGGCAGCGCGGTCCTGATTGTCGGCGAACTCGGAGGCATGCGCACCGTAACCGAACTTCTGCGCGAAGCGGACGGCGAACCGGACCGCATTGCGAACGTGCTGCGCGCAACGCTTCCCGCGTTTGAACGCCTGTTTCGTTGCGGCTGCAACCACATCGACCTCAACGCAGGCAACATCATGCTCGACCCGGCGGACCTGCAAGCCATGCCGGCGGTGATCGATTTCAAGTACGCCCTGTTCCATCGGCGACCTTCACTGGAGATTTTGATGCTCGAAGCCGCTCGCTTCGGCGCGGATTGCGCGACGATGGTGCCCGATGCAGCGGTGCAGGAGTGGTTTGAGTCACTTCTCGCAGCCGTTGCGGTCGAGAACGCAGGTCAACGAGAATGGTGTCGCAAACGCTTTCACGGCTACCTCAACAGGCGAATGTCGCGCAAGGATCGCCAGCGGGCCGAACCGTTTCCTTCAAGGGAAGCAGAGCACGACCGCTACGCAAGCGTTTGAGGCATCCGCTCGGGATGGCGCAGTTTGCGGCGTCTGAAATACTCATCCATCATCGGGCGCACGCGCTGCTCCAGTGAACCGCTTGAAAGCCCGCGCAACCTGGCGTACTCATCGAGCATGAGCGCCTGCCACTGGCGCGATGTTCCGAACGTGACCGCATCCATCAGAAAGCGCGCAACGTCGCGACACGCAGCAGCGTGCCGGTTCGGCGTCCACCGCCGCGTCGAGTCAAGGTCAATAAGCCACACATCGTGCTTCGTCGGCTCGACCAGCACATTGCCCCAGTTCAGATCGCGATGGAAGAAACCCGCGTCGTGAAGATGCGCGAGCAACTCCGCCGACCGCTCAGCGAACGTGTCGCAGTTCACGACCTCCGCCCGGCGGTCCGGCATGCGAGCGAAGCGCACGGCTGGCAAGGCGCTGTCAATCCACTCGGCCCAGAGATAACTTGAACGGCCGCCTGATGGAGACTTTGATGTCAAGTAGCCCAGCGGCTGCGGCACCGGCACGCCTGCCTCGAGCAGCCGCCACGACGTGCGCCACACCCATGATGGCAGATGCCAGCCGATCATTCGCTTGAGTGCCGCCTGCGCGCCCGGCCGCCTGTGATACGCCTTGAAGAACAGCGGTTCTGGCAGTGGATGCGCATCGTCCAGCCGCTCAATCCGCGCGCAGCGGCTGCGGCTCCCGTCGCGCACAATCGTCTCCGGCGGAACGAGAATGTCTTCCGGCGAGCCGCCGTCGAGGAACCACTGATGCAGCGGTGAGCCGGCTATGAACATGCCCTTCCAACCGCGTGCGCGAACCCGCTCGAACTCGACCGCCCGATCGCCTTCTACATGCGGCTGTGCTGCTTCCATTGAAACGCTCATCAGAGTGTCAATCCCGGCTTCTTCTCGTGATGCTCGCGATACAGCCGCTCCGCTTTGGCAACGACTGTGTTCCACATGTTGCGATCGCGCGAGAGCGCTTCACGCAGCGGCTTCGCTTCGTACTTCTTGAGGAATCGCAAAACATCTCGCTTTGTGATCGGAGCATCCATTGCAGAAAACAGCAAGCCCGCGAGGTCCTTGATGCGCCATCTGCGGGGGGTGCGGCAGCGGAGTTGAGCACGGTGAAGGTCCATGAGGATCAGGCCGTCGAACGTACTCGGACATCGTAACGCGTCCTGCGCGATGCGGAAGTGGCAGAGGTAAAAGTCACGGTGGTTGATGCCGTTCTCATGCAGCGTCCGGGCGATGCGGGCGATGTCGTTGATGAGCGTGCGCTTGAGCGGCTCGTACTCGCGCTTCCACTGCTGCGCGAGGTCTTCGAGCGAGTGCGTGTTGTCGATGGCGTGGGTGATGAGGAAGGATCGGCGGGCAGCGGGGTTCCAGCCGCGCTCGCCGAATGCTGCCGGTTCGGTGGTACGGATGCCAAGTTGCTTGATGCGCTCAATCGCGCGCCATTCGTTGCCTGCGCCGAGTACAGGAAGCCGACCGTAGAGAAGGTTCTTTGCGATCTCGCCCCACCCGACGCCGGTGTGAATCTTGCCGTAGTAGGTCTTGCCATTCAGCGCGAAGCGAAACGTGCGCCGGCCGGGCGCTTGTCGCACGAGTTCACCTTCCAATCGCATGCACGCTTCAAACGAATCACCGACCGGCAGCGATTCAGCGAGCGATTGCTCGATGTGGAGCGCATCGTCTCGATGTGATCGCACGCTCATGGCAACGCAGCCCCCGCAACGCTGCGCGAGCGCGCAGCCGTCGCACGTGCAGCGTGGAACTGCTCGATCAACTCAGCAGCACGGGCCGGTCCGCCGGAGAACTCTTGCTCACGAACATATCGCTGCGCATTCGCTCGCCACTGCTCGACTTGTTCAGGTGAAGCGGTGAGGATTTCGCGCAGGCGGTCATTGAGCGACTGCTGATCGAACGGAGTCGGCAGCGCGTAGCCGGCCCCGGCGCGCTCGATGTGCGGCGCATAGCCGCACTCGCCGCTTGCGATCACGGGCAGCTGCGCTGCGATCGCCTCAACAATCGTCATGCCCGCAGACTCGCGAACCGACGGCTGAATGAGAACATCAGCCGCCGCAAGGAACATCGGCACATCAGATCTGCCGCCGAGCAAATGCACGTTTGCCCGAACACCGCGAACGGCTGCGCGGAGCATGTAGGGCAACCGCCGGCCTCGACCCGCGACCAGAAGATGCGAGCAGCGACGCAAATCGCGCGGCAGCGCGGCCAGCGCGCGGATCGCTCGGTCAAGCCCTTTCGTGCGGTAACTCGATCCGATCATGAGAATGATCTTCTCATTCTCAACGCCGATGCCGAGTTCCTCTTGAAGCGCCTGCCTCGCGGTATCTCGATCCGGTGGATCGAACCGATCTGGTGCGACGTTCGGCGGGAGCAGATGAAATCGCTCATCGTCTGTTCCATACCACCGCTGAAAGTGTTCCCGCTGCTGTTCTGAAAGCAAAAGCACCTGCGTTCCCGCGCCCGCTCGAAACACGGCTTCTTCAAAGGCCGCAAAGTGGCGATACCGGCCGGTGCGCCGATAGAGCGCGCTCCGATCCGTGTGAGCGTGCTCAATGAAACACGGATCGCCAGCGTAATACACATCCAGCCCCGGCATCTTGTTGAATCCCAGCACCAGATCAAACTCGCTGCGCGACACTTCATCTTGCACGCGCTGCGCGAACTGCTCGTAGCGGTGATGATTTCGCCATGCGGACACCGGCACGATGTGGACCTGCAATGGAAACTGTGCCGGCGGGCCATCCCAGCGCAGTGTGAACAGATGCAGCTCATGGCCGCGCTCGCTGCACAACTGCGCGATGCGCAGAAAGTCGCGCTGAATCCCGCCAAAGGGAAAATAGCGAAAGATGGTGAAGGCGATCTTCACAGGTTGCGATTCTATCAGTGTGGATGATCACGGCTGCAAGAGACGCCTTTTCGTTCTCAGCGTTCCATTGCCGGAACGAGGAAGTTCCACGCTCGCTCGAAACATGCCAGTAGAATCCGGTGATGACGACTTCTGATTCGCCCAGCTTCGGCGGTGTGCCGGCCGAGTTCCGAAACCCCGAAACCGCTGCGATTGCTGTTCTGCCTGTGCCATATGACCTGACCAGCTCCTGGAAGAAGGGGGCTGACCGTGGACCGGCAGCGCTCCTTGCCGCTTCCGCCAACATGGAACTGTACGACATTCCCACGCGCACGGAGGTGTACCGTCGCGGCATCCAAACGCTTTCGCCAATCGTTCATGATGGGCCGCCCGACCAGCTTGCCGACCTCGTTGATGCCGCCACCGAAGCGATCTTTGCGAAGCGGCAGTTGCCGGTGCTGCTCGGCGGTGAGCATTCGATCTCGATCGGCGCGATTCGAGCCGCAGCCCGGCGATTCGATAACCTCACTGTCCTCCAGATAGACGCTCACGGCGACACGCGCGAATCGTATGATGGTTCGCCTTTCAATCACGCCTGTGTCATGGCTCGCGCTCGTGAGTGGTGTTCGATCACCCAGGTCGGCATTCGCGCCATCGACATTGAGGAAGTCGAGCAGCTTGATGAGACGCGGGTCTTCTTCGGCCACGACATCGAAGCGGCGACAGCGAAGGGAGACGATTCATGGATGAGCCGCGTCATCGCCACACTTGATCAAAACGTCTACATCACGATTGACCTTGATGCGTTTGATCCTTCAGAGATTCCTGCGACCGGAACGCCGGAGCCGGGCGGCATGCGCTGGGGGCAGGTCAACGAACTGCTGGCTCGCGTTACACATCAGCGCAATGTCATCGGCTTCGATGTCGTCGAGTTGCTTCCGTCGCCAGGGCAATGGGCGAGCGAGTTTCTTGCTGCGAAGCTGGTGTACCGGCTCCTGAGCATGATCTTCGCGCAGCGCGATGCGCAGTGAAGATCAATGCGCGGCGTGCAGCATTCCTTCGCCCCGTCTCAGTCATACATTTCAGCAGGACTGTACGGATCCATCTCGCCACCCGTCGGCGTCCACCATTCGGGCGGCGGCTCTTCGGTGACGCGCAGCGGTCGTTGCGGCGGCGCGTCGGCGTATTCCACATCCTGGCGCACGGCGACTTCAATTCGTCGGGAGGCGGCATTGGGCACGCTCATGGCGTTACGGAGCCGGCCGATCAACGTGCCCTGGTCCATGATCTGGTAGCGCATGAGGTCGGGCGTGTTCACCGGATCGTCGCCGCCGTCCTTCACGAAATCGAGCGAGAGTTGTTTGCCGACCGGCACATCGATCTGAAGATAGACCTCGCCAGTTCGTGAATCGACCACGGTGATGGTCTTCTGCATCGTGTCGGTCGAGTAATAGGTCTGGCTGCCGCCGGTGCGCGGAAATGCTCCGCCGCGTGTGGAGTGGCAGCCGGCCAGAACCAAGCCGAGGCCGACAAGAAGGGCTGAAGTGAGAATCGTGCGATGCCGGTGCAACATGTTCATCGGGGACTCCTGAAAGTGCAGCATGAATCAGCAACACGATACCGCATCCGGTGCGAAGCGGCCAGAGCCACAAGCGTAGCATCCTGAGCCGGGCGAAACATCGGGTAGAGTCCGGTTTTCAGAGCCCCGAAGCATGGCAACGGCTGGAGATGGCGTACCACCCGCCGCTCTGACCAGTTCTCAACCCTCGAAGCACATCTCTTCGGAAGGTCCATGGAGGTGGCTCTGGCCCTCGCACTGTTTGCGTGTTAGGGCTGGCTCAGCGTCGGCCATGAGGTGGCGTTGCGAGTATTGTCATCTGTCGATTTTGACGCATGTTGCGATTACGCATTCGATCCGGAACCGCAGGATGGCAAGAACTCAATAGGCGGCGTGGTTTAACGACACTTCCCGGGGGGCGGGAGGCCACGCGATCGCGCGGCGGACGATCGCGCTGCTGCACATTTGACAATATTCGAGAACCCCGTGGAGCGGCCTGGGCGCGCGGCAGAACGGCCGGAACATCTCACACCGTCAGTCAAACCCATCCGCCCCGGATTGGGAGTCTGTCGCCCAATCTTTTCAACTTCCCTCTAGGTCGCGAATCACCGCGATTATGACAGACGTGATTTCTGACAATGGCCCCAGGAAGAACTCACGGGACGGATTGACGCGCCTTGAGTCCAATCGCTTGTGTATCTCTTGTTCAACGGCAGCGCAGTCGCCAACCTCCTCATGATGAAGCACACCGAACGGCAGGGGCACTCCGGTGGCCCGACCTAACTCCTTGGCTCGGACTTCAGCCGTCCTTCGAGTAAGACCGATCTTATACAAGTCGACTTCGTGGGCCCCTGAACGCATCACGTAGACGGTGCCAGGATCTTTGCCGGTTTTCGATTGCTGGGTTCTATTCAGCACGAACGCGCTCGCACTAGAGGCGCTCCATGACTCGTGTCGCGTTACCCATGTGCGTCCGGCAACTTGGTTTCCCTGCGCGTCCTTGCCCACTTCCCCGGGCGCGAGGGTCTTCCAGTACCCTTCGCGGTGGAATTCGAGTTCTGGAGGTTGAATCTCCCTTGAAGTTGGGAGGTCCGCGACGCGGGCACTCTGCAAGCATTTGAGCGTGCGAGTCGTCGGACATGATGCCTCGCCCAGTATCTTTAGCATCTCTTGCGCCGGCTTTTCAGTGAGCTGTGATCCAAAAGGAGTATTGAAAGAGATATCATGAGTGCGATCTGCGAGCGCAATGAATGCCACTGGCAGGTAGATCAAAGTGGCAAGTGCAGAAATCAGCGCATCGTACCGTTTAAAGCGTTCCGGATTATGCAACCGACTCACTTCCTCCGGAGGGACACCGTACAGTTCATCGTCTGTTGTTACAAAGTAGCTCTGCCCAACGTCTTCGAGAACATATCGCACATCATAGCCGGATGAACGGAGATCAATTCGAAGCAGAGCAATGACCTTGACAAAGGTCGGGTGTCCTGTCAGATATCGATCTTTAGTAGACAACTCTGGATTGGGTTCGATGCGATCTTTGCCTTCCGGTTGGAATTGGACCTGTTCCCACAACTTGGTGGCGACTCCATCGCTATGTTCCGGTGGGTTCTCGCCAGCGAGAAGGAAGCACGTCAGTTCGTCTCGGTGGCGCGCCAACGAGATGCCAGCAATGACAAACTCCGACAGCAATCCCTGCAAGCGGTATCCTTGACTTTGGCTTGTCATGTCGTACGAATACACACATCCTTCAGTCATCACATCGATCAGCACGGTCGGGTCTTGGGGCACTTCGGCTCGCTCGTACCATTCGAAGTAGTCTGTCAAATCAAGAAGGTGCTCACGCTCTTCACGCAGGCCGAACAGAAACACTGATCGATCGAACTGAAGGAAAGACTCAACGAGGTTGAACGATGATGGGAGGACATGGATACCGTGTTTTAACATTCGGTCCGCGTACTCGAATAAGAAGGAGCGCAGGATGCTCGCCATCTGAAACTCTGACCCGCATTTAAGCTGCGCATAGAGCCACCGCGGAAGCCGTTTGGTCATCGCCTCAACCTGTGAACGGATCAAGAGGTCTTTGTTTGCCTCACGTTGAATATGCGGGCCGATTAACCCCCAGACGGGGCTCCAGGGTGGAGGCACCTGCCATGCCTCGACTTCATGCATCCGTTGCTCGAACTCCGTTAGGGGGCGAAGTAGTCTCTTCGGGGGAACGAGGAGGCCCTTACCGCGCCTTTTTGGAGTTTGCTGGCGTCGGACATTCCTCTTCTTTTTTCCTCTCTTGTTCGACATTATCGCGACGGATTCATTCGCAAATGCAGTATACAAGCTCGCCGTGTCGATTCGCCAGCCGGCTCCGGTGAATCTTCGCCCGCACGTTCTCCACGCCGATTCGCGAGCGGGGCCGTGCGGCTACACTATCCGTTTCGATTCGCCCATGGCCACCATCGCCCAATCACGACCGACGACTGCGCCGCAGCCGCGGCCGGCGGAGAAGCCGCCGCATGATGAAGTCATCGCCATTCTCGACTTCGGAAGCCAGTACGCGCAGTTGATTGCCCGGCGGGTGCGCGAGGCGGGGGCGTTCAGCGTGCTGATGCGGCCGGATATCCCCACCGAAGAAGTCGCGGCTCTGAAGCCGAAGGGCATCATTCTTTCAGGAGGGCCGGGCTCGGTGCGCGAGCCGAATGCGCCGCGCTGTGATCAAGGCATCTTCGAGCTCGGCGTGCCGATTCTCGGCATCTGTTACGGCATGCAGCTCTCATGCCTTCACCTCGGATGCGATGTCGATAAAGCCAAGTCGCGCGAGTACGGCAGGGCGCGGCTTGACATCAACGATGCGAGTGACCTGTTCAAGGGCATTCCATCAACGACCACCGTGTGGATGAGCCACGGCGATCAGGTGCTCGGCCTTGCTGAGGCGTTTGACACGCTTGCTTCCACGCCGACCTGCCCCTTCGCTGCGGTGCGGCACAAGACGCGGCCGCTCTACGGCTTGCAGTTTCATCCGGAGGTCACGCACACGCCGCATGGCGTCGACATGCTGCGCAACTTTCTCTATGAAGTGTGCCAGTGCAAAGGCACGTGGCGCATGGCGGATTTCATGGAGACGGAAATCACCCGGCTGCGCGAGCGCATCGGCAAAGACCGCGTGATCTGCGGTCTCAGCGGAGGCGTTGATTCATCCGTCACCGCAGCGCTGCTCGCCAAGGCGATCGGCACGCAGCTGACGTGCATCTTCGTTGACAACGGCCTGCTGCGCAAGAAGGAGCGCGATCTCGTCGAGACGACGTTCCGCGATCACTTTGATATTGACCTGCGCGTCGTTGATGCAAGCAAGGAGTTTCTTGATGACCTCAAGGGCGTGGTCGATCCGCAGGAGAAGCGCCGCCGCATCGGCCACCGGTTTATTGATGTGTTTAAGGAAACCACAAAGCAGATTGATGAAGAGGTCAAGTTTCTCGCCCAGGGCACGTTGTATCCCGATGTAATCGAATCAGGTCACGGCTACGCTGGGCAGTCGGCGAACATCAAACTGCACCACAACGTGGGCGGCCTGCCTGAAGAACTCGGCTTTGACCTCGTCGAACCGCTGCGCGATCTTTTCAAGGATGAAGTGCGACAGCTCGGCGAAGTGCTCGGCCTGCCCGCGCATCTGGTCTGGCGGCATCCGTTCCCCGGCCCCGGCCTGGCGGTGCGCGTGCTTGGCGAAGTAACGACTGCGAAACTCGATCTGCTGCGCGAATGTGATGAGATTCTGCTGGAGGAGATCGTCGCCAACAACCTGTATCGTTCAACGAATCAGGTCTTTGCGGTGCTGCTGCCAATTCAGTCGGTGGGTGTGATGGGTGACGGCAGGACGTATGAATCGGTGGTGGCGATCCGCGCGGTGGAGACGCAGGACTTCATGACCGCAGACTGGGCGCGCATTCCCTACGACGTGTTGGCGACGATCAGCAATCGCATCATCAATGAAGTCGCCGGCGTCAACCGCGTGGTGTACGACATCTCCTCGAAGCCGCCGGCAACGATCGAGTGGGAGTAGCGTTCCACGGGTTCCGCCGCCCTTTCGGGGACTGCACCCGTGGCTACATTCCATAGCCCCTTCGGGGCATCAGAGACTCGTGGCCCCACCACGGGGGATCTACGACTTCGCTCCTGGCGCTGCTCCGACCAAAGCACTCGGCTCACGCGCGCTCATCGGCGCGCTTCAGCAGGATGATGCTTTCCCAGCCCGGCTGGGCGAGTGCTTCGTACACCGGGCCGTGCTTCGTGCCGTACTCTTCGGTCCAGAATCCGACCATCGGCTCGTTGAACGTGACCCATTCCGGATGCCGATCAGATTCGACGATATCGACGACGACGCTAGGCGTGTCGTCGTAATCGACGTGGTCACCGAGGCGGACCTCCTGGCCATCGCTGTAGTGGAGCATGTTCTCATGCTAGCGTCAGGAGAACGCGGAGGGAATTCGCAATCGTATCGGCGAGGGCAGTGCGGACGTCCCGTCCGCACCCTGTTCTTGCGGGCGGAACGTCCGCGCTCCCCGCTACACATGGACTCATGCCGGTTTAGCGCCGTTACGGCGGGGACGGCGCTGCGCGCTGTGAGCGGCCGGCAAGGGCAGCGAGCAGTCGTGGTGAGAGCCGGGCATATGCCATTGATGTTGCGATCAGGAGCAGGCCGGACATGATGAACGACACGATCCGCCACATGCGGTCGATGGTGTGCATGTCAACGAAGAGCACCTTGAGAATCGTGAGAAACAGCAGCGCGAGGCCGATGTAACGGCAGGCGGCTGCGAGGCGGACGAAGCCGATCAGCACGAGGACGATGCCGAAGACGATCCAGTACATGCTCAATGCCATCTGCCTGGCCATGGCATTGTCATGCCAGGCGTGATCGATTTCGGCAGTTCCGAGCGCAAACGCGATGATCCCGATTGTCGCCATGCAGATGATTTGGAGCGTCTTGCGCTGCGTGTCGGCCAGCATCCAGTGCCGGCTGAGCAGCGCAGCGACGGCAAGCGCGCCGATCAACAGCAGGCCCATGCCGAATCGCACATTGAAGATGGCGGTTTGCTGCGCGATTGAAGCGCTGGCGCGGTGGGCGAATGCATCGGTCATCAGCCACATGCCGCAGGTGGCGATGAGCAGCGCCAGGGCAATCTCGAAGTAGCGCTCGCGCTTTCCAAGCGGCGCAGCCAGGAGCATGACAATCCCGCCGGTAAACCAGAGCGCGGTGAGCGTGGTGTGCTCCGCCAGCAGCGCAGTAAGGCCGAGCCAACCGAAGGAGCCGATGACCGCAAGAAGCACGGGGAAGACTTCATCGAAGGCCCGGCCGCCACCGATGCGCTTGGCTGCAGTATGGATCGCCACGATGCCAAGCAGCGCGAGAATCGCCCAGCGGTCGATCGTGAGGTCGGCCGCGCTCCAGAGTTCAACTTGCAGCGGGATCGAGAGCTGATCGATCGCGATGATGCGCGCGATGCCGAGCGCGCCGACGATGAGGCCGAAGACGGTGACGCCGCTTGAGGGCAGTCGTCTGCCGATTTCTATTGATGCAAGGCCGAGCGCGAGCCAGCCGATGGACGGCCCGAAGCCGTCGAACTGCACCGCGATCGATACGGTGAGCAGCACGCCGAACTGCGCCCAGAGCGCGGCAGCAAGTTTGTCGATGGCGATTTCGAGCCGGCCGCGCAGGGTGTCAAGCCCAGGGCCGAAGTGCAGCGCGATGGCTGCGCACAGCGCGCCGATCATGGCGGTGAAGACGCCGAGGTATTCGTTGCCGATGGCGGTCGAGACGTTGAGGATCCACGCTGCGCAGGTGACATACACAGCGGTGCCGAGCAGCGAGATGACGACATTGCCACGGGGCGACTGCCTACGCATCGCAGCGAAGACCGCCTCGGCCGTGAACATGCTCCACCATGCGCTGAAGAAGATCAGCGCGAGCACCGGCTGGGAACCGCTCTCCGCCAGCACCATCAATCCCAGCACGCATTGCCCTGCGAAGGCCACATAGCGCAGCGGCCGGTATGGGCGCGGCTGCCATGCGGACAGCGCCAGGGCGATGCCGGCAAGCATTGTGAGAAACGCTGCGACGATGAGCGGATCGATGTTCACCTGCCAGAGGAGAAGCGGCGTAAGGTAGCCGGCGACGAGTGAGAGTACGCCTATTGAAAGGAATCTGGTGCGCAGTGTGAGCGCGAAACCGCAGATGGCGACGAGGGCCATGAGAAGAAACGCAACGTCTTGTGAGACGATCCTGAACCACTCGAAGGTTGCGAAGGCATCCATATAGAGGACGCCGAGTCCTGCGCCGTACAGTCCGAGTGAAGCGGCCTTGCCGAACTTGCGCAGGGCGATTTCCCCGCCGAGCAGCAGCAGGCCTGCGAAACATGCGATGGAAAGCGCCTGAACCGGCGCGGAAAGACTCATCCAGATGTTGGTGCCGTATTCGCGCGCCAGGAAGGCGGCGCCGATGACGACGAGGATCGCGCCGATGCCGCCGAGGACTTTGATGCCGATGGCGGATTCGATGGAGCCGCCTTCTTTTGATTGCGCAGATTTGGTCGGTGCCGGCTTGGTCGCAGGTTGCGCGGTGGCTGGTGGAGCGATGGCGCGGGGTAAGGACGCAGGGGGTGGCGCACTAGTTGGAGGCGCGGCGGCAGTGACTTGCTGCTCAGAACTGCGAAGCCGCGCTGCCGCTGGAGGAGATGCGGCTGGGTTGGTGAGGGAAGCCGTGGGTGCGGGAGTGCCGGCCCTCTCCTGCACCTGTGGTGCGACCGGCGCAAGGCCGACGTGCCGCTCGAGGCGCTCAAGGCGCTGGCTCAGTTGCCTGATCTCCTGCCGCATTTGCTCATCGTTCATGGCCGGCCCTTTCGTGGCTTCGATCGCGCAAGCTGTCTTGCCTTCCACAATTTAGCATATACTAACACGCGAGGCAACTCGCACCGGTAAAAAGATTTCGCTACGATCGGCCGCATGATTCATCGGCGAACCGGCGGACATTTCATCGTTCTGGGCTTGTGTGCGTGTGTAGCGGCGATTGTGGCTGCGGAGGCGGCTTCGGCGGCGCAGGACGGCCGGGGCTCATCGCGCGTCACCCGGGCTGATGTCGCAGCGGCGTACCTCGCCTTTGAAGAAGCCCTCGCTGATGCGGAGCTGCCGGTACCATTGCAGCGGCGGGTGCACCGGGGTTTCGACTATGCCGCCTCGCACTACTTCTCGGGTCAGTTGGCGCAGGCCGTCGAGCAGATCAACGAGTTGACGATTGCTCTCGAGCAGCATGATGATCTGCGATCATCCAACCGCTCCAGGGCGGCCCGTTCTCTACAGGTCCAGTTCGCGCCACCGGTGCTGGTGCTCGGCGAGGAGAACGGCAGAACGCCCAAGGCGCGCATTCGTTCGATGTATCCAGTCATCGCGCCGGACGGCGGCTTGCTCGAGTTGACGTTGCAACTGGTTGATGCCGCGGGTGATGTGGCGTGGCAGCGGCAGATGACGCTGAACTTTGCGAATTCAGGTGCGCAGCAAGTCATTGAACTTGATGATCTGCCGGCTGGTCTTTCAGAAGGCACGTATTGCGCAGTGGTCGTGCCGGCCGGTTCGGAGCATGCGCATGCAGCCGGCAGGTGGATCGTTGCAAAGCGCGCGATTGCGGCGCAGCGCGCATCACTTGCGCAGCGGCTCAATGCACTTGCGATTGATGCGTCGAATGATGCGTTGCAGCGCGCAAAAGCGATCTGCGAAGCCCGGCTTGAGCTGCTTACGGATCGACCGTCACCGCTCAACTCGATCGAGTTTTTGCTTGATCCGATCGCACATGCGCGGGCGCTTGATGAGGAGATCGCTGCGCTGGAGGCCGGCCGCAATCCGTATCGTAATCGTGCCGGTGAGCATTGGCGCATCGTGCAGAATGGCCGGGCCACAACGCCGCTGATGGTGTACGCGCCGGAGGGTGTTGATGATGGCAGGGAGCGGCCGCTGTTGGTCGCGCTGCATGGCGCGGGCGGTGATGAGACGCTGTTCATGCGCGCCTATGGCGCAGGGATGATTCGCAACCTCGCAGAGCAGCGCGATTTTATCGTGGCGTCAGCTTTGACCTACGACGTCATGGCCAGCGAATCACGCATGGATGCGATCATTGCGGACCTTGCCGCGGATTACGCCATCGATCGCAATCGCATGTATGTGATCGGCCATTCGCTTGGCGGCGGCACGGCAAGCAGTCTGCTCAGGTCGAAGTCGGAACTGTTCGCGGCTGCCTGCTGCATTGCAGGGGCCGGGCCGTTCGTTGCAGCGGATGACGATGACAACTACCCGCCGGTGCTCGTGATCGCAGCGGAACTCGACACCATCATCACGCCATCACGGCTTCGCACTCTTGCGGAAGAAGGCGCGGAGCGCGGCCTGCCGATCACGTATGAGTTACGCTCAAACCTTGGTCACGTGCTTGTCGTCAACGAAGTGCTCGAAGATGCAATTGATTGGCTCCTCCAGCATGCGCGGTAAAAAGCCACAGATGAACTCAGATGAACACGGATGAAAAGAGTTCAAACAGCCGCGGCCCTACGCCAGACAACCAGAGCGCGTCTCGCCTGACAATGCGTAGCGATATGGCAGTTCTTCAGATTCGTGTTCATCCGTCTTCATCCGTGGCTTACTCCACAGACCGATCGCTATCTCGGCACGCGGCCGGTCTCTTCTTCTTCCGCTGGCGGGGCAGGGCGTTCGACTCGGGACTCGGCCCTGTGGAACCCTGGGGCGCGCGGCGGCGCAGGCACGATTTCCGCGCGCTCAATCACGGGGGGTTTGACGGGGCGACCGGCCGCGGGGTCGGCGAGTTCGACATCAGCGATGTTGATGATCGTCTCCGCGCCGCTGACAGCATAGCCGAATGCGGTGTACTGACCATCGAGCCGTCCTGTGCCTTCCCGTGAGAGGCAGATGAAGAATTGACTGCCCGCCGAGTTGGGATCGTCGGTGCGCGCCATCGAGATCACGCCAAAGTCGTGCGCGATGTCGCTCGGCTCGAGGTCGATCGCATAGCCCGGCCCGCCGCGGCCAGTACCGCTTGGATCGCCACCCTGGATCACGAACGGATAGCCATCACGATCGAGCGGCACGATGCGGTGGAAGATGACGCCATCGTAGAAGCCGCTATGCGCAAGGTGCAGGAAGTTCCAAGCGGTGTTGGGCGCTTCATGTGGGGCGAGCGCGATTCGAATTTCGCCATGCGTGGTGTGAAGGATGACATCGCGCTCCGCGTACAACCGGTAGCCGGAGAAGAAGCGTCGGTCGCGGCCGACTTCGGGTTCAGCGTCTTCGACGTTCCAGCCGACGATGCGTTGATAGGGCTGCCCGCCCGGTCGAGTCGCCGGCACGGTTTGCGGCCGCATCGGTTCGAGCAGGGGTTGAACGACGAGCGCCGAGCCACGGGGCTCGCCATGGTGAAGCGCCTGCACATACATCGTCCGCCGCAGGTTCCGAATCTCCGGGAAGATTTCGACCAGATCAATGCGACCAGGTCGAACGGCGACCGCTGATCCAACAGCCCTGCCGTGGGGTTCGAGCAGCAGAAGCGCAAGCGGGTCCGCGCTCGGCTCTTCGCCGGTGTCTTCAGCAACGTCATCAACGCCTCCGCCGATCGGCGACGGGGCCGGCGCTGCGATGCTCACCATCACGGGCCGGTCGGCGCCGACATACAGCCGCTCCGGCTCAATCGCCTCCTGAGCCGTGACGACGCCTGCGACGACGAGTAGCGTTCCAACGATGCTGCTGTAAAGAAGCTGGGTGACATGAATCATGCTGAAATGGTATGGGCATCGATCCATGTCCGCATCGGCGAACCTTGCGATATTGAAGCGACTGGAGCGTTCATCCTCACTTCTCTTCTCTTCTCGCAATGCTGCATCCAAGTGCGACCGGCACGGGGATCCAGAAGATTCGCTTCACTGTCAATGAGCGCGACCGTCGAGAATGCTTTTGCGGCCGGAAGGCACGGCGTCCCGAGCCGGGGAGAGGTTTGTGGATCAGCGGCGGAGTGTCAAGTCGTTATCGAGAAAATCGCGAATCGCATCAATAGTCGTACGCCACTCGGAGATGCGATCGCCTTCTTCATTCAAACCCTGCATGTCCTCGTGATCAATAACTACGCCTTGATCATCAACATCGAATTCGTAATCTTCTGGCACATAGATTCTTTCCTGAAGGCGCACATTGACATCCTCGCGCTGCAGGCGCCATGCACGAAGTATTCGATGAAGAGTCGGCTTGGATGCCCATGTCATAAGAACGACTTTTGAATCAACTCCTTGTACAATTCGAACCAACGCTTCGCGCCACTGACACTCGTAGTCCTCAATTCGCCAAGTTGTCAAGTCGAGGACCGTCTTCTCTACAAATCCATTGACTATGAGTTCACAAATGGACTCTCCATGTGCACTCAAAGCAGTCCGAATGATAAATCTGGAATTGTGTGTATTATCGTCGGTCATTGTCCAAGGCATTCCGTCAAATCTTCATTATATGACCCCAGACGATTTCCCTTCCGGTCAAACACCTTCCATGTTGCACCGCGATGTCCATCGACATCAGGTGTGATGTACTTGCCGTCTTTCTTATACACCGGCTGACCACGCGAAATGAACGGGTAGTCCCTGACACGCTTGTAACCCAGAGCTTCGGCAATCTCTTTAAACGCTCGTGATCGTGCAATGGCAACGCGCGAGCCGTCTGCCAGTTGTTCAAACCACTCACCAGCGACCCTTACCAACTTTGTTCCGCTTGCAAAAACGATGAGGATGTCATCTGGCCCTGGCAGGGCCACCAAGAGAACGATGCTGACAATATACATCCCATCTTCAGTAACATCATAAACTGTGCCAGCCGGATCGCTCAAGGCCGCATTGACTCGACGCTATATGCCGACTGCCCGCGGTTATCGATCAACTCACCCTCATACGTCCATCTAGTCTCGACGTATTCCATAATCCACGCCAATGCCCATATATTCCACCGCCATTTATAGCGGTGATGATAGGTCACACGCCGTCCATCGCGCCATCCCGGAACATCTTCCAAATCGAGACCGAGAGCATCGGTCCCCATCAACGGCGACCCCATGGCGTAGCCGAGATTCATCCCATCCACATACCCCAGCGGATCACGTTCAAGCCATCTGCCGATCTCCGCATCGTAGTGGCGGAAGCGCACGGTGTACAACCCACCGCCGCCGCCGGTTGTCGGCACTTCGGGATTGAACACGTAACCGCAGTAACCGATCGTGTTCCAGCCGCCGCTCCCGGAGC
>CAZFZT010000053.1:0-23823 GCA_964523675.1 uncultured Isosphaeraceae bacterium | reverse complement strand
TCCATGTGCTCACGAAGCTCGGTGAGCGCTTGTTCCCTTGCCTCGAGCCGCTCGGCTTCTGCGGCCGCGCGATTGCTCAGCCGGGCTTCCACCGATTCGCGAAACCGTTCGCCATCCTCAATGGGAACTGCGTCGATCGGTGCGTCCTCAAACTGACGGAGCAGGGCATCGCGGTCGCCCGATCTGGCTAACTCCCAGACCGTTCGCGACCAGCCATCAACGTTCTGGAACGCCACCGCCGGTGCGACAAGCAGCCATACGGCTGCGGCCGAAACCACGGGTCGGCTGTGCCGGGTGATCCAGGTGCGAAGGGAGGGGAGAAGGCGGCCTGTCGGGGTTGTTGACTTCATGGTCTGGCTCATGCGTCTCTTTGGCTCGGTTCAGGTTCAGATCGATCGATCAAGCATCTTCGCTTATCGGCTGTTTGCCCATATGCGAGGGAACGACTGGGCATCGGCTATGAATCAACGGTGCATCAGGGCTGTGTTGTTCCAACGCCAGATTTCGACGACTTACACGGTTCAACTGGACTGTCTTGACGGTTGGGGGCCACACGGCTCCCGAACTACTACCGATATTGTGGCAATCGGTTCAGCGGAATCCACTCTCCGGCGGCTCTTGAGAAGCATATCCGGGTCCGGTTCGAAGATTCGATTGGGCTCGTTCCTGTCCTTATACTGATGATGGCTTGCCGGCACGCGAGCGCGCTGCCGACGCTCCATGGCTGCACATGCAGGCGTTGATCAACATTCTCTGGCAGGTTCTCGCGTCCACCTCCACCACCGCGCGCACACCGTCGCATGCGCTGGTCATGCTCGTGCTCGTTGCTGCACTTCTTGGTGGATTCGTGTTTCTCATAGGACTCATCACCATCATGCGGCGGCGATCGAGGCGAACTGCTGGCGAGAAGCGCAAGACGGCGGAGGCCGCTGTCGATCCGTGGAGGGAAGCCGGTCAGCGCGCAGAGTTCTGAACTTCTGCAGACGGTGGACCACGCGCGATGATTCTTACTGCCGCGCGGCTTGAGCTGCGTGTGCCAAACGCTCCGCAACGGCGTCTAGTGCGGGCGGTGCGACCTTCGCCACCGTTGCGGCCAGTCGCGCCTGCTCCAGCCAATGCCGTGCATCCTCCAGGCGGCCCGCGTCGAGAAAGTGTTCCGCAGCGAACAGTGCCGATCGCCAAGCGTTCCTCAAATCTCCACCTGCGAGGTGCGATGCGGCCCAGACTTCTGCTGCCTTCTCAAACTCGCCGATTCCGGCGTAGGCGGTGGCCAGTTCGTTTGCAACAGCATGCTGAGTTCGCTGTTCCACCGGAAGCCCGACGAGCAGCGCGATACAGGCATGCGGATTGCCTGCCCTGCGGTGAATGCTCGCTTCGATCAGGCGAAACGACAAGTCGCCCGGCCGTATCGTTCTCGCTTCGGCAATGTGTGTTCGCGCTTCATCAAACTGTCCCCGCTGCATTGCGATATTCGCAAGTGACGCATGCGCGACCGCCTCATCCGGATTGAGCGCAAGCGCCCGACGCAGTGCATCTTCCGCTTCATCGAGCCGTCCCTCGTCGGCCAGCAACTGCGCAGCGTAAATTGCGTGGCGCGGCTGGAGCGGATCAAGCCGCATCGCTTCCAGATAATGCGCCAGTGCTTCATCAAGCCGACCGGCAACCGCTGCGATGTCGCCTGCGCTATGCTGGAGACCTGCCGAGGCCGGCGAAAGTTCGAGCACGCGCATGTATCGATCATGCGCCCGCTGCGCAAAGTCGGCAGCTTGCTCCATCTCGCCCGACTGCCGCGCCGCTGCCGCCTTCGCCAGCAGCACCTGGCCGTGCAATTCTTGAGCGGCCGGCTCGTCGGGTGCGCGATCAATCAGCGTGAGCAGGATCGCTTCAGCGCGCGGCAGATCATCAGCATTGAAATAATCCTCCGCAGCGGCCAGCGACTTCTCGATCGCACTGCGCGAAATGCGGCTTGCCGCTGCGCCGCCGCTTGTCGGAGATCCGCCGTGGCGAGCGGCTTCGCGCGAAGGTGGTTCCTGGCCGCCATCCCGATCCGCGCCGCCGCACCCACACAGCGCAGCGGCCGCCACAATGGGTACACAGGCGAGCGAGCGGAGTATCATGGGGCTTCTCATGGCTGAAAATGCGGCGAATCAGGAACTGGCGAAATCGTACTCACCGGCTCAGTCCGAGGGCGAAATCCGCGCCAAATGGGAGCGATCGCGGGCGTTTCATGCCGACGTCATCCGCCGCGAGGACGCGACGGCTCGCAACGAGGGCGCGACGGCTCGCCCGTACTGCATTCTCATCCCGCCGCCAAACG
Source organism: uncultured Isosphaeraceae bacterium (assembly GCA_964523675.1). Classification (GTDB taxonomy): domain Bacteria; phylum Planctomycetota; class Phycisphaerae; order Phycisphaerales; family SM1A02; genus CAZFZT01. The sequence goes on along the minus strand of CAZFZT010000053.1, from coordinate 21,506 downwards.
TCACGGCTGCGCTGCACCTTGGACATGCGTTCAACAACACGATCCAGGACATACTCATCCGCTACCACCGCATGCGCGGCTTCAACACGCTGTGGATGCCCGGCACCGACCATGCCGGTATCGCGACGCAAACCGTCGTTGAAAAGCGTCTCATGCAGAGTGAAGGCAAGAAGCGAACAGACTATTCGCGCGAGGAGTTCATCGAACGCGTCCAGGCATGGAAGGACGAATATGAAGCCACGATCATCGAGCAGCTCAAGGCGATGGGAGCATCGTGCGACTTTGAGCGCACGCGCTTTACGATGGACGAAGTGTGCGCGAAGGCCGTGCGCGAAGCGTTCTTTCAGCTCTTCAAGGACGGCCTGATCTACCGCGGCAAACGGCTGGTGAACTGGGACCCGGTAACGCAGACCGCGCTGGCTGATGATGAAGTCGAGATGGAGGAAGTGGCGGGGAAGATGTACTACCTGCGGTACCCCGTTGTTGAGGAAACGTCGAAAAGTCGAAAAGTCGAAACGTCGAAAGAGTACGTCGTCGTCGCCACCACGCGCCCCGAAACGATGCTCGGCGACACGGCCGTGGCGATCAACCCGCGCGACCCGCGCGCTGCCGAGTTGCGCGGCAAGTTCGTGAAACTGCCGATTGTGGGTCGCATCATCCCAATCGTTGAAGATGACTACGTCGTCATGCCGGTGGAATTCGGCGGCGATGAGAAGGATGCGAAGGCGCAGTTCGCCACGGGCTTCCTGAAGGTGACGCCTGCGCACGATCCCAATGACTGGGAGATCGGCCAGCGGCACAACCTGCCCGTCATCAACGTCATGGCGCCCGATGCATCGATTTCGGATGCGCACGGCTGGCTCCCGGAAGATGTGTCAGATGAAGCGCGGTCGTTCGTGGGCCTGACGCGCGAGGAAGCGCGCAAGAAAGTCATCGAGTGGTTCAAAGCGAACGGGCTGTACGAAGGCGATCGGGAGTACACGCACAGCGTCGGCCATTCGTACAGGTCTCACGTGCCGATCGAGCCGTACCTGAGCGATCAGTGGTACGTACGCGTCACGGACGATCGGATGAAGGGCGAGGCGCTGCGCGCGATGGCGCAGGATCAATGTGCCGACCCGCCGCCGGAGCGCCAACACATAGCCCCCGGCTTGCCGGGGGTGGGCGCCGCGTCGCCGGAGTTGTCGGAGAATCGAACGTCCACCCCGGCCAAGGCCGGGGCTAAATGTGAACGCGAAGGCGATGGCGAACTGCGCTTCTTCCCGGAGCGCTATGCGAAGACCTTCCAGCAGTGGCACGAGAACCTGCGCGACTGGTGCATCAGCCGGCAGTTATGGTGGGGGCATCGGATTCCGGTGTGGACGGGTAGTCGAGCCGGTGCTTCCGACCTATTCAAGACAGTCCGGCCAAGCGACACGGCACCCGACGTGCAACTGACGAACATTAACGGACAGGAGTTTCCCTTCGTCGGCTCTGAATCGGATCCGGAGGTCGTGCATATCTGTGCATACTCTGAAGGCAGTTGGGTCGAACATCTGCTGCGGCAGCGCAACTTCACCCAAGACCCCGACGTCCTCGACACATGGTTCTCCTCCGGCCTCTGGCCGCTTTCGACGATGGGTTGGCCTGATCCTTACGCGTGGCCGGAAATGTACGAGTCCCTAACGAGCCGCGACCGTAAGGGAGCGGAGCCCTCGGGCGGCGCGACAGATCCGCTCCCTCACGGTCGCGGCTCGTCAAGCCAGAGCCGCCGCTCGTTGAGCGAAGGCGCGGTCACACTCATCGACACCTTCAACCCCTCCACCGTCCTTTGCACCGCGCGCGAGATCATCACGTTGTGGGTTTCTCGCATGGTGATGTTCAATCGCTACTTTCGCGATGGAAAACTGCCGTTCCGGCATGTGTACATCCACGCGATGATTCAGGACGGCCACGGGCAGAAGATGTCCAAGTCGCTGGGCAACGGCGTCGATCCGCGCGACATCATTCACTCGCACGGGGCAGACGCCATGCGCTTCACGCTCGCCAAGCTTGCGACAGCAACGCAGGATGTGCGCATGCCTGTCGATGTCGTGTGCCCGCACTGCGAACATGCGTTTGAGCCGGAGATGATCACCACAAGTGCGGGCCATCGTGTGGCGGCACCGGAACTTACGTGTCCATCATGTAAGAAGAGGATGGTCTCCGGTTATGGCGCAGCCAGTGGTCAGGTGAAGCCGGCCGGCGACATGCCGCTTGCGCGAAATACCTCGCGCAAGTTCGATGAAGGGCGCAACTTTGCGAACAAGCTGTGGAACGCAGCGCGGTTCGCGCTGGCGAATCTGCGTGAGGGTGAATCAGACGTCGTCCGCCGCGGGGACGCGGCGGCTCGCTCGGAGAATCTCGTTGATCGCTGGATGCTTGCGCGGCTGGCCCGCACCGCGCGCACCATCGAGGACGCGCTGAGTGAGTATCAATTCCACCAGTACGCGGAGCAGATGTACGACCTTGTCTGGCGAGAATTCTGCGACTGGTATCTCGAGGCGATCAAGCCGACGGTGCGCGAGGATGTCAATCAGCAGGCGGTGCTCCATGTCGCGCTGGATTCGATTTTGCGGATGCTGCACCCGGTGATGCCGTTTGTGACGGAGGCGATCTGGGAGCAGGTGAGCGCGAGCGCGCGAAACCGCAAGCGTGTGGCGGGGGTTGAACTTGAACCAAACGAACTGTGCGTGACCGCCGCCTGGCCGCGATTTGACGATTCAATCGTCGATGAGCAGGCGATCGCAACCTTCGAGCGACTGCGCGGTCTCATCGAAGCCATCCGCACGATTCGCGGCGAGCGGAACGTGCCGCGGAAGAAACGCCTGCGTCTGGCGGTTGGTGCTGATGTGCTCGCGTTGATTGAGAACACCATCGGAGCCGACGGCATCGTCCGCACGCTCGCCGGGCTCGACTCGATCGGGCCGCTGCCTGCGCAAAGGCCGGCCGGAGCGGTGCCGATTGCGTTTGAAGGCGGTGAAGTGTTGTTATTGGGCGTGGTCGATGAAGCCGATGAAGGAGATATCGAAGCCGAGCGAGCGCGCCTGACGAAATTTATCGAAGAGAAGGAACGGGCGATTTCCGGATTTCAAAGTCGCCTCTCGAACCCTAACTATGTGTCCAAGGCGCCGCCGGCGCTGGTCGAGGAGACGAAACAGAAACTGGCTGAAGCCGAAGCAGATCGAGAAGCCGCCCGCAGAGCTCTTCATTCACTTGAACCGGCCGGCACCTGACGATATTGACATGCATTCTGACGAGCGCCCAAGTTCAGCCGCAACCCCAATGGCAGCATTCAGCAGCGGCGCTGTTTTGAGCTGCGCCAGGTCATTGCCTGTGCGCAGAAGTCGCATGCTTCAGACATTGGCTTGTGGTCTACTCATTGTGGCAGCCGGCTGTGCGCAGCGGTCTGCTGTACCGACTTCGCATAGCGCTTTCGGTCAACGTCAGCAACAGCGTGATGCAGTCGGTGCGGAGCAGATCGAGAAGACCGACAGCCGTACCGCGCTCGCTGCGACATCAGGTGAAGCCCATGGTGAGCCCGAAGCGGCTCCAGTCACCTCGGTGCCTTGGCGATTTGACGGCGCCGATGGTGTGTTCATTCGCACTCCGAATTACCGCATTTACACCACTTCTCGCCGTTCCGATTTCGTTCATCGCCTGCCGGTCTTTTATGAATCGCTACTCGAGCATTACACGAGCGTGTTCGGCCGGTTGCCCAACCCGCCTGAGCCGCTGGAGACATTCCTCTTTCAGAGCCGTTCGCAGTGGCAGGCGAAGACTGCGGAGTTGCTTCCGGACCAGGCAGCGATTTTCAACTCCCTCGGTCGTGGCGGTTACACCACCAGCGGTACGGCTGTGCTCTACTACATCGACCGCCGGTGGAGTCGTAGCAGCCCTGACACGTTTGCCATCGCTGCGCATGAAGGGTGGCACCAGTACACCCAGCGCACGTTCAAGCATCATCTTCCGGTCTGGCTGGAGGAAGGCATTGCGACCTACATGGAAGGTTTTTCACTCGGGCCGGACGGATCGCCACAGTTTCGGCCCTCGGCCAACCGTGAGCGGCGTGGGGCGCTTCAGGAGGCGATTCGCAGGCAGGATCTGATTCCGTTAGCGGAGCTCGTACGCAGGTCTCCGCAATCTTTTCTGGAATCCGGCAAAGACCGGCTGCTGACCTATTACGCCCAGGTTTGGGCGCTGACGCGATTTCTTGCAGAATGGCAGGATGGCCGGTATCTGGAGCCGCTGCGAGAGGTGCTCAATGATGCGGCGGAGGGACGGTTGACGGGGCGGCTCTCCTCATCAAGCGCGATTACCAGCCAGCGCCGGCGTGGCATTGCCGCAACGTCGCGCAGTGGCCCCTGGCTGATCCTTGAATACTTCAACAAAGACTTCGACCGCTTTGAGGAGCAGTACTACGACTTCATTCGCACTGTCGCTGCCCATCGCGGTCGGTGAGGTGTGAGACGCGACCGCCCTTACGCGGCTACCTTCCGCGTCTCCGGACTGAACACGCGAACGCAGTTGCGGCCGGCTTCCACGGCTGCCTGAAGCGCCTGTTCGGCGATGCGGAGCATTGACGGCGCTGAGTCGACTGCGGCCTGTAGTTCCGGTTCCACTGCAGCAACACCGACGCTGACCGCCGCGCTCAGTGAGACTTCATCACCATGTTCGGTCGTATGGGAGATGGATTCGGATTCAATCTGCCGACGGAGTGATTCGGCTTTGCGAGCGGCGCGGCGACGATCAGCGTCCGACATCACGATGCCGAAGCAACCATTGGTGAGTCGCAGACAGTTGCGGCCATCGACGCCTGCTTGAATGCTTTGCTGGAGGATGCCGCCGACATGCTCAGAGAGCAGTTCCGCCACCTGGATGCCAAACGTTTGTGCGACATCGGCATAGGCATCGATTTCAAAGAGCAGCAGCGCGAAACTGGATCGCAGGGAGATTGCATCTTCGAAGGCGCAGCCGACGCTCACGAGCAGTTCGTCGCGTGCCCGTTGCTTTGCGTCGTAGGCGCCGCACATGGTTGCTGCCTGCGAAGCGCGTGAGGCGAACGAATCCAGTTGTTTCGTCATCGAGACCTCATGCTCGATCCGCGCCTCCTCGGCATCAGCCATGAGTTTCTCATGGTCAAACCGCTCACCGGCGTCAACTTGATAGAGGCGGGAAAGTTCTGCGACAGCGCTTCCCAGGTTCGGCAGCAGCTCTTCCAGCACGCCGCTCTCAAGGCCGAGCCAATCCGAAGCATGCCGATGAACGTGCTGCGGGATCTCACCCAGAGCGGCAGCAGAGGTGAATTCAGTTGCCAGTTGCACACACCTGACGAGTGATCGCCACTCTTCCGAAGCATCATCTGAGCTATGGTGATAGCGGATGACCTGCGTCAGCTGCGGCGGCAGTTTCCACTGCTCTGCAAGAGCCGCTCCCACCTGCGCATGATCCATGCGCAGCGATTTCTGCTCGATTTCCACGAGTCGGCGGTGCTCACCCTCGGTGAGATCAATCGCCTGGAGGTAGACATCGCCGAACGTCTTGTGCAGGGCGACCATCCCCATATCCTGAATCAGCGCAGCGAGAAATGCCTCTTCGGGATCACATGATTCGCTCAGCGTCGCAAGTTCACGAGCCGCCGCAGCGGAGTACATTGCCCGTCTCCAGTAGTCGACGTAGTCGAAGCCGACATCATCCTCAGCCACCCCATCCACGCTCTCGACAAGACTAAATCCGAGTACCAGCGCTTTGACCGCGTTGAGCCCGAGGTAGATGATCGCCTGATTGATCGTCGCGCATGGCACAGCCAGGCCGTAGTAACTGGAGTTAACGGTGCGGACGATTTTGACGGCAAGCGCCTGATCGTTCTGGACGACATCGCCGACCTCTTTGAGGTTAACGTTTGGCTCACGTGTCAGTCGCAGAACCTCAACTGCGACGACCGGGAGCGTGGGGATACGCGGGTTGCTTAACACCGCATCCATTGGTTGCTTCGTCATCGGGCGCCTTTCCCTTTCCTTGAACTGCTCGCGTCTCAAACTCGCTGGTTGACGCGCAAGGCCCTCGGAATCGTGGTAACAGCGCCGTGGTTCCCACAGTCCACTTGAAGCGTCCAGCAGGATTAGTATCGGCCTAACCGGGCAGCGTTTATAAACATGATCGCAAGAAGTTCTGTGATTCCTCTGGATCGATTCCAAGAGCTTTGATCTGCCGGGGAATAGGGTGGTGGGGGGACGAGCGCAACGATCATCCAGACGAGCGGCTATCGGACGCCGCGCCTACGGATCACCGCGCCGGTCAGGGAATGCCCAACGGGTCGTCGGCAACTCGCTCCCTGCAATCTCACGGATGTAGGATGCCAGCAGCCGGTTTGCGCGACCCACCGTCTCAGAATCGGACTCAACAGTTTCGCCAGTGGCTACTCGACGCAACAGATCGACTGTTGCCGGCCTGACACGCCAGAGTGGACCCTTCTGGTCGTTCTCGGCGTTGCCGTCCGAAGAGACGAACCCGCCGCGCCTGGGGCTGAAGAGCAGCGGCTTCTCTACCGCACCAGTGCTCGGCGGTTTGACGATGTCGGATGCCAGCTCGGGCTGATACCCTGCCTCGCGGAGCAGGGCCCATTGGAATTCGAGTAGCGCCTCGCCGATGTGCGATGGCTGCTCCAGTTTCCGTAGCGAGGCGACCATGGCGTCGAAGAGAAGTGGATGCGGGTCATGCTCCGTCAGCATGTGATGAACCAGATCCGCCATGTATAGAGCAGCGCGATTGGCAGCAAGGTTCTGACGAGCCGCCCAGAAGACTTCTTCAAGCGACCATTGCGTGAGCGTCGCAAGATCGCGCCCGGGTTTGGTGATAGCAACAATCTGGCCGCGTGTCAGCACATCCATCCCACCGGAGAACGTGCCTTTGTCCCGCTTGGCGCCCTTGGCGAGGCCGCGGATCATGCCATGCTCACGGGTGAAGTGGCTGACGACTTGTGATGATTCAGAAAAGTCCCATCGCCGAATACAGACTGAGTTGTCGGCAATGGTGGGCATTCGTGTTCCGGCCGGTCATCGAAGTTCATTGTTCCGAGTACGACGATACGCGCTTGCATTGAAGAGCGGTTTCCAGTTGCCGCATTGGTCCGATTCACGGCAAGCGATGCTGCCGGGATTCATAGGCACGTTGCGGTAACTGAAGAACAGTGCGGTCACCCCTTCAAGCGGCGCGCCACCTCCACGACCCGGCGGGCGATCTTCTCGATCCCGGCGCGCTGCTTTTCATCTTTGAGGTTGCCGCCTTCATCGAATGCCTCGTTCGCCTTGGGAATAGCCAGTTGCTCAGGAACGACGAGCACCTGTATGTTGCCGAGGATCATGCGCAGATGCACCAAGCCGCGCAGCCCGCCCAGCGCACCGGGCGAAGCAGACATCAATCCAGCGACTCTTCCAACGAATGCCTCGAGTGGCACGGCATCTCCGGTTGGCCGGCTCGCCCAATCGATCGCGTTCTTCAGGACGGCCGAAATCGATGAGTTGTACTCCGGCGACGAGATCAGCAGGCCGTCATGTGCTTTCATCATGCGCTTGAGTTCCTGCGCGCCTTCGGGCAAGCCGCTTCGCTTCTCGAGGTCGCCGTCGTAGAGCGGCAGTCGCAGCTCTCGCAGATCAAGCAGCGTCACCTCGGCTCCGGCCTGCTGGGCCGCCTGAGCCGCGCAGCGGATGAGTTTCTTGTTCCACGATTCTGTACGGGTGCTGCCCGCAAGGGCAAGGATTCTCGGCTGACTTGACATGCATGAGAAGATAACGCGGCAGCTGGATTTTCGCCTCGCAGCCGACCTGCGCCGTTGCAAAAGCCCCGGAACAGGCGGGGAGGAGGCACCCGTCCCAGGGCGTATCGTGCACCGCATGATAAGGCCAGCCACGTGCCGGGGGCGAGCATGTGTCGGTCGCAAGACATCATCTTGATGCCGAAGCCGGTCGAATTCGGATATCACTTCACCTGATGTGTGCGCAGCGCTCGAGGTTCCCCCATTTGCAGCGTGCCGGTTATCCTGCTCGCCATGCATCTCTCTCGACGAGTTGAATCGCTCGCGCCGTCGGCAACACTTGCCGTTACCGCGCGCATCAAAGCGATGCTTGCCGCAGGCGAAGACGTGATTGGTTTCGGTGCAGGCGAGCCGGACTTCGATACGCCTGAGAACATCAAGGAGGCGGCGATCCGCGCGTTGCGTGCGGGGCACACGAAGTACGCCCCGGTGGCTGGTGAACTCGCGGCGCGTGATGCCATTGCCAAAAAGCTCCGGAACGAGAATAAGATTGAATGTTCGGCTGAGGACATCGTCATCAGCGCAGGAGGCAAGCACTCGATCTACCTCGCTCTCCAGTGCATCCTCGACCCGACCAGGAATGAACGCGACGATCCGCCGGAAGTCATTCTTCCGACACCTGCGTGGGTGAGTTACGAGCCGATGATCCAGCTCGCCGGCGGCGTTGCTGTGCAGGTGCCCGGAGCCGTTGAGCGCGACTTCCGCATCACTCCCGAACAACTCGAAAAGTCGATCACGAGGCGAACCAAAGCAGTCATCTTCAATTCACCCTCCAACCCCTGCGGCACCATGTACTCCGAGGATGACCTGAGGGCACTCGTGGAAGTTCTCTCAAGGCGGGAGGACATTGCCATCATCACTGATGAAATGTATGAGAAACTCGTGTATGGCGCGATTGCTCACTTCTCCTTGGGATCGATGCCGGAGATCGCGCACCGCGTCATCACGATCGGCGGCTTGAGCAAGGCCTATGCCATGACGGGATGGCGCATCGGCTATACCTGCGCTGTCGAACCTGAAAACACCAAGGGCAGCCGATTCGCAAAGGCCATGGCGAAGTTGCAGGGACAGATGACCAGCAACATCACCACGTTCTGCTACCCCGCGATCATTGAGGCGCTGAGCCATGGCGCGGAGGCGGTCGAGACGATGCGTCTGGCATTCGCTGCGCGGGCAAGACGAATCTACGAGCACATGACGCGCATGCCCGGCATCACATGCCCGCAGCCGACGGGTGCGTTTTACGTTTTCCCGGATGTCAGCGCGCATTTCGGAAAGACCAGCCCCGGCGGCAGAAAGATCGAATCTGCCGGAACATTCGCGGAAGCCCTGCTTGAAGAGGCGAGAGTTGCCGTGGTGCCTGGCGAAGACTTCGGCGAGGTTGGCCGCAACCACGTGCGATTGAGTTTCGCATGTTCTGAGGCGCACATCGATGAGGGCTGTTCGCGCATGTTCAACTGGCTGGAGCGGCTGTGATCGAACGCTTCAAGTGCTTGGAGAACGAAACGCGCCCATGACTGCAGTCACCGAGACCGAATACCGCGCAGAGGAGTCGTTTGCAAAGTCGCTTGACGAAGCCGATCCGCTGCGCGCTTACCGCCAGCAGTTTCATATCCCACAGTGCAAACACACCGGGGAAGAGACCGTTTACTTTTGCGGTAACTCGTTGGGACTACAGCCAAGGAAAGCGCGCGAATACGTAGACATCGAGCTGGACGCATGGCGAGATCTTGCCGTCGAAGCGCATTTTGAGAAGCAACCGTCGTGGTATGCCTATCACGAGGTCTTCCGTCAGTCGGGAGCGCGTCTGGTCGGCGCGCGGGTCGGCGAGGTCGTAATGATGAACTCATTGACCGTCAACCTGCACTTGCTGATGGTCAGTTTCTTTCAACCTGACAAAGGCGCCGGCCGGACGAAGATCCTGATGGAGGAGCCGGCGTTTCCATCGGATACATACGCCGTCAAAACGCATTTGATCTCGCGTGGGCTCGATCCCGATGAGCACCTGATCGCCATGAAGCCGGTAGGTGGGGCGCATACGACATCGATCGAAGACCTGAAGGCGATACTCGATGAGCGGGGCTCGGAGATCGCGCTCATCCTCCTTGGCGGTGTCAATTTCTTCACTGGGCAGGTCTTCGATTTGCAGCGCATTACTGCGCTCGGGCACGCGCACGGCTGCATCGTCGGTTTCGACCTTGCCCACGCCGCGGGCAATGTTCCGTTGCAGCTGCATGATTGGGGCGTCGATTTCGCTGCCTGGTGTTCGTACAAATACCTCAACGCCGGTCCGGGCGCGGTCGCAGGGGTGTTCATTCATGAGCGGCATGCATCGATCACCGATCTCGTGCAGCTGCCGCGCTACGGCGGCTGGTGGGGCAACGACCCGGCTACACGATTCCGGATGCATCTTGAGCCGCGGTTCATCCCTGTGCCGAACGTTGAGTCCTGGCAGGTGTCGAATCCGCCGATCCTGGCAATGGCGCCGTTACGAGCTTCGCTTGAGCTCTTCGATGAAGTGGGTATGCAGCCCCTTAGAGAGAAATCACGCCAGCTTACCGGCTACCTCCGATGGCTCGTTGAACGCCAATCGTCGTCATCGTTCGAGATCATTACGCCTCGTGACAGTGGCCCGTTTTACGGCCAGGGATGTCAGCTTTCGATTCTTGTTCACGATCGGCCTCGTGAGCGGTTCCGCGAACTCACGAACGCCGGTGTCGTTGCAGACTTTCGTGAACCCAATGTCATCCGGGTCGCACCGGTTCCGCTTTACAACTCATTCCACGAAGTGTGGCGGTTTGCGCGGCTGATAACGAAGTAAACCATCGATCGCCTGCTGCGCCGCTGAGGGTGTCGCAGGGGCAAGGAAGTCGCGGAATCAATTTGCACCCTAACAATTTCGCTTTACACTGAAACTGGATGAGTTCGGCGATTTTTCAATCCAGCACATGGCCTGCGGATATGGCGCAGTTGCTCGACGACCACCATCTGGTGGTTCTGTCGGACAAGCCCGCGAACCGCACGAGGTTCGCGCAGGAGTTCCATGAGTACGCCCGGAGCATCCCTGACACACAAGCGATATCGATCGATGGCACTCGGGCCGCGACGCTCGATGGATTCTGCGCGGAACTGACGCGGCACCTGCCAGGTCAGGCCGCCATCGCGACCATGCCTGAAGTGATCAACGTGCTGCGCAAGTGGCCGGGTTCACCGAAGCGGCTCTACCTCATTTGGCGCGATGCAGATGCATCACTTGACTCTGATGTCGAACTGTTCGGCCGGCTCGTGAATGCGATCTGCTCCGTCGCGGTGGAACACGAACATCTCAATCCAGCTCGATTGGTTCTTCAGCGCGCCATGTTCATCGGCAACTCGAAGCTCGGCGCGTATGCCGAAGACATGCGCGGCCAGTTCTCCCGATGGCTTGATGAGTTTGACTTGCACGCAGAGAACGCGGACGATTCGCCCTTCTGGGAAGCACAAAGTTGCGTCGATCGTCCGTCAGTTCTGACCTACCGTATCGATGCCTAGCGCGGGAGCGTTGAAGCGAGCGCGACGTTGATCGCGCGACTTCTGTCGGGCAAAGGTTGGACAAAAGGGGGCCGGGTACTCTACTATGCTTGTTTTCTGCTCGGCCAACCAAGGCCGTTGGTCCCTTACTGATTGATTTCATATGCTCACTGACCGAAAGCGAAATGCGTCGATATCTTCACCTCCTTGGTTTCATACGACAAGTCTTCCCGGAGAAGGGGAGATTCTGACGCTTGGCGCGAAAGAGGCGCGCCATGCTGTCGGCGCTCGACGTTTGGGGGAAGGTGACGTACTGACACTCTTCGATGGGCAAGGCGTGGTTGCCACGGCTCGAATCGTGTCGATGGCAGGAATGGCTCGCGTTGATTTGGAAGTTATTCACCGAGAGACACACGAGCCGCCAACGCCGACACTCTGGCTCGCTTCATCACTTCCCAAGGGCGATCGCCAGAGCATTATGCTTAATATGGCGACCCAACTCGGTGTTTCGAGGTTCACCGCGCTTGATTGCGAGCACAGCGTCGCGGTTCCTGCGGGTCCGTTCTGGCGCAGGAGTGAGCGCGTGGTGCTGGAAGCGTGCAAGCAGAGTCGGCAGGCCCATCTGCCCGTGATCAAGAGTCCGCGCGAGCCCGGCCGGTTTGCCAGTGAAGCTGTCGCGGACGGCTGGACGGTCCTTCTTGCTGATCCGAAGGGCGCGAGCCCGTCCTCGGTGAAGCTTAAGGGTGAGAAGTTCGCGGGGATGGTCGGTCCGGAGGGCGGCTTCACGCAGGAGGAACTCGACGAGGCAGTCGAGGGCGGCGCGCAGCCGGTCTCGCTCGGCGATGGCATTCTGCGCGTCGAAACCGCAGCCATTGCTTTGTCGGCTTATCTGCGACTCGCAACGGCGAAGGCATAGTCGTCCGCACTCGCCATACAGAACGACGGCGCTCAAACACACGTCAAGCGCGTGGGTTTGCTGCGCGCGAGCATCTCGGAACAATCGAGGCCCGGCTTAGCCCGCCGTCGATGGAGCGGCTTCGGGTTGTTCAGCGACTTGTGCGCCTCGCCTTGCTGCTTTTTCTACGAGGTTGCCCTCCTCGTCGATTTCGAGATCGTCACGCTCTTCCAGCGGTTGATCGGATTCGATCGTAACGTGAATCTCGGTGCGAAGATCCTTCTCGAACTGGATCGGCACGTCGTAGCCGCCCACACGGCGAATCGGCTGACTCAGCCGGACTGAGCGGACGCCAACGTCATAGCCCGCTTCCTGAAGTGCATCCGCAATGTCGCGCTGCGTAACCGAGCCATACAGAACGCCTTGGGCGTTGCAACTGCGAACGAGCGTGATCTTGACCTCCGTCATCCGCGCGAGCAGTTCCTCGCGCGCTTCGCGCAAGCGCTGAAGTTCGGCCTGTGCGGCTGCGCGGGCTTCCTTGAGCGATTCAATCTTGGCAGGCGTCGGGAACTCTGCGAGGCCGTGCGGCAAGAGGAAATTCCGCGCATAACCGGCGCGAACCTTGACGATGTCGCCGACAATGCCGAGGTTCTCAACGTTTTGAAGCAGTAGCAGTTCGATGTTGCGTGCCATAAGTTCGCTGTCCTTTCTTGAAGTTAGGAGCGCGGCGAAAGATGATGCGACGCGCCCCAGCGTGTAGGTTGTTTCGATGACGAACCGATCTCAGAAGGGAATGTCATCCTCACTAATGGGGGCGTGCCCGCCTCCACCGCCGGATCCAGCTGCTGCACCTGCCGGAGCGCTGGCGTAGCCGCCTTGACCACCTTGATAGTCGCCTCCGCCACCGCCGCCGCCACCTCTGGAGTCAATGAACTCAAAGCTCTCAATGACCACTTTCAATTTGGAGCGGTTGGAGCCGTCTTTGTCCTGCCATTGGTCAAGTCGCAGGCGACCTTCGATGAAAACAGGTTTACCTTTCGAGAGGTATTGGTTCATGACCTCAGCGGTTCGGCCCCATGCATCGCAATCGATGAAGGTCGTTTCTTCCTGGAGCGCACCGTCTTGGCCCTTCCATTTGCGATTGACAGCCAATCCAATCTTGGCCACTGCCTGACCGTTTGCTGTGTACTTCAACTCGATGTCGCGCGTGATGTTGCCCATCAGCAGCACTTTGTTGTAATTGGGCATGGTGCCTCCTGTTCAGATACTCGATAAGCATCATAGCGGATGTCGTCCACCCCCATGCTCATCGGCGGCGAGAAATCGGCTTCTCCTCGATCACATCGACGCCGAATTCCTCCTCCTCATCGTCATCGTAGTCTTCGCCATCGGCGTCATCTGGCTCCGGAGCGGACGCTGCAGGGCGTTCGGCACGGAGGCGAATCTCATCCGCCAGTTGGGACTGGCCGTCGGCCGCTTGCATCTGCTCGAGAGAGAGATGATCTGCGCGGGTGATGAGTGCCCGAAGCATCTGTTCTGAGAGGTTGCAATCGCGCTCGAGGTCGGCCATGCGATCGGCCGGGGCCTTGAAGTACACAAGGAAGTAGACGCCACGCTTATTGCCGGCGATCTCATACGCCAGCCGCCGCTCATCCCACTTCCGGAAGGCGATGAGCTCGGCTTCAGCGCGGCTGAGCAGTGACTTGACATGGTCGGCGGCGGCCTGAAGATCAGCGGTCGCGGCTTGGGGGAAGAGGAACAAGCCCTCGTAGTTGAAAAAGCGTCGTTCTGACATGGGTGGGTTCTCTATGAGTTTGGTGTGAGTTCTTTTCGATTGAAACGGTTCATTGCGGTGGTGATGCCTTCCATGGCCCATGATGCAGCTGCGTCGGCGGCCTCATCCAGCGCGGGCTCCAGCTGCTCGCGCTGCTGTTCGGTGAAGCGGCCGAGTACGTAGTCCGCCTGCGGAATCTGGCCGGGCTTGTCAATGCCGATACGCAGCCGGGCGTAGTTCTGCGAGCCGAGTTTCTGCTCGATGTCGATCAGGCCGTTATGTCCACCGGCCCCGCCCTCAGCTCGAAGTCGAATCAGGCCGACCGGCAGCGCGACATCATCAACAATGACAAGCAGATCCGTTGCCGCATCGATCTTGTAGAAGTTCACGGCCTCGACAACGCTTTGGCCCGAGCGATTCATGTATGTCGCGGGCTTGAGAAGCAGCGCTTTCTCTGAGCCGATCATTGCCTCGATCGCCGCGCCCGAAAATCGGCCGCGAGCGATCTCGCCGGGCGCATGACGGCGCGCAAGCCGATCGAGTACGAGGAAGCCGACGTTGTGTCGCGTCTTCTCGTACTGCAATCCTGGATTCCCAAGGCCGACGATCAGCTTCACGTTCAGTCCTTTTCCTCGCTGTCTTCGGCCTTGCCTTCCGAAATGACCTCGGGCTCGGCGGCGCCTTCCACTTCCACTGCCTCGCCTTCCTCGGCTTCAGCGACGTAGCTGAGCAGAGCGATCGGCGTCTCGGGATCAAGTTCCGTGCGCACGCCTGCGGGCAGGACAAGATCGCCCACCGTGAACGCGTCTTCCATCTTCGTGAGATCAACCTTGATCTCCTCGGGAATCTCCGAGACCTTGCAGATCACTTCAAGTTCGTTCATCGGGTGATTGAGCACCGCGCCGGCCGCGAGCTTGGGTTGGCCGGTGAACTTGAGATGCACGTGGACGGTGACTTCTTCATCGAGATCGACGCGTGCCAAGTCCAGGTGAATGACGTTGTCGCCGAGGTACCCGAACTGAATGTCCTTGACGAGGCACGTTTCGGTGGAGCCGTTGCCGACGCTGACGTTGAGGACGTGGGCCCCGTGGCGCAGGTGGGTGAGGACTTCCTTCTCGTCGATGCTGATGTGGACGGGATCGATCTTGTGGCCGTAGATCACGCCGGGCAGCCGGCCCTGCTTGCGCAGCCGCTGGGCATACCGAGAGCCGATCCGATCGCGAACTTCTGCTGTAATGGTTGGTGTTTCGTGTTTCATCGTTCTTCAGGTGCTAGGTGCTTGGTGTCAGGTGCTCGGTGCTAGGTGCTAGGTGCTAGGTGCTTGGTGTCAGGTGCTAGGTGCTAGGTGTCAGATTTCAAGTGCTGGGTCTTTTCGAAGCTAACACCTAACACCTAACACCTAACACCTAACACCTAACACCTACACCTCAAACCTCTCACATCGCGAGGAGCGGCTTGGCTTCGCGGCGGAAGAGGGCAGATACGGACATGTCGTGATGGATGCGGTGGACCGCTTCGCCGAGAAGCCGGGCTACCGTCAGTTGCTTGAGTTTGCCCCGGATCGGTGCGAGCCGATCGCCGTTGGGGATCGTGTCGGTGACGATGACCTGGCTGATTGTCGATTCGGCCAGCCGCTCAAGGGCCATGCCCACCATCACCGGGTGCGTCGCCGCCGCGATGATCTTCTTCGCCCCACGATCAACGAGCAGTTTCGCCGCCTCGCAGATCGTCCCGGCTGTTGAAATCATGTCATCGACCATCAGCACCGTCTTGCCATCGACGGAACCGATCAGGTTCTTCGACGCCACGCGCGTCCCGGATTCACGCCGCTTCTCGATGATCGCAAGGTCAGCATCCAGATCATCCGCATACTTGTTCGCGATCTTCACATTGCCCACATCCGGCGAGACGATGACAAGGTCGCCCAGGTCGTCGCGAATGGTGCCAAAGTAATCGACGAACACTTTGCTCGCAGTGAGGTGATCGACGGGAATGTCAAAGAAGCCCTGAATCTGCGCCGCATGCAGGTCCATGCACAGCACGCGATCTGCGCCGGCAGCGGTAATGAGGTTCGCCACGAGCTTCGCCGTGATCGGCACACGGCCTTCATCCTTGCGATCCTGCCGCGCATACGCAAAGTACGGCACGACCGCAGTAATGCGCTTCGCCGAGGCGCGCCGCAGACAATCGATGTACGTGAGCAGTTCCATCAGATTGTCGTTGACCGGATCGCACGTTGATTGCACGACATAGCAGTCCCTGCCGCGCACATCTTCGTTGACGCGCACGATGATCTCGCCATCGGGGAAACGCTCGGAGGAGCCGGCTGCGAGGGGAAGCGCGAGGTGCTCGCACATCGAAGAGGCCAGGTGCTGGCCTGCACTGCCTGCGAAGATCTTCAAATGATCCCGATCTGCTGCGCTCATGCGGTGGTCCTCCTTGGCGGGGCGGTCTCTGCATGTGAGGCCAGCCGCGCTTCGAGGATTCTACTGACCTGCTCAAGTTGCTCCGGCGTGTTGATCGAGAGGACATCCTCCGCCGGGACGGCTGCGACGACCTCGATGCCGCCGCTGACGCTCCGCAGCGCCTCGAAGACATCCGTCAGGTAATACTCGCCCTTCGCGTTGTTATTGTCGATCCGATCCAGGGCGTCGAATAAATCATCTGCGCGGAAGATGTAATAACTCGGATTGATCTCGCAGATCGCGCGCTGCTCGGGCGTGGCGTCGCGCTCTTCGACGATGCGCTCGAACGCGCCCGAGGCATCACGCACGATGCGGCCGTAGCCGGTGGGATCGTCAAGAGTCGCCGTGGCCAGCGTCGCGGCGGCGCCAGCGCGGCGGTGTGTGTCGATCAAAGTTTGAAGTGTCTTGGCGCGAATGAGCGGGCCATCGCCTGCGAGGACGAGCACATCCAGATCGCCGGCCGCGCCCAGCGCATCACGCGCCTGCATCACAGCATGGCCGGTGCCAAGCTGCGGCTCCTGAAGCGCGAACTTCAACGCCGCGTCATCATCGTCGAATGCACCCCGTACCTGATCGGCGCCATGGCCCACCACGAGAACAGTCGGCGACGCCCCGACTTCGCGACACGCATCCACCACCCATCTCACCATCGGCTCGCCCGCCACCGGGTGCAGCACCTTCGGCAGGTCGCTCTTCATGCGCGTGCCCTTGCCGGCGGCGAGAATGACCGCAGCGAGAGAACGGGAGGATTGAGCGGGGGGGGAGGGCACGTCGGGAGTTGGGAGTTAGGAGATAGGGGTTAGGGGTTAGGTGTTGGGTGTTGGGTGTTAGGTGTTGGGTTGGGTGTGAGGTGTTAGCCACGAGCCGACAGCCAACAGCCAAGAGCCAACAGCCAACAGCCGACAGCCGACAGCCGACAGCCGACAGCCGACAGCCAAAAATTGGCCCGCCAGGACTCGAACCTGGAACGTCTGGACCAAAACCAGATGTGTTGCCAATTACACCACGGGCCAGAGGGTTCTGTATGTGAAAGCCAGAGACATCGAACGAACGAACCAGTATTAGCTTTCGGCTCTCGGCCACCGGCTGTCGGCTACAAGGAGCCAAAAGCCAATGGCGAAAAGCCAAACGCCGAGAGCCGGCGGCAGCAGCCAACAGCCCTCTTGCTGCGGTTCGCGTTCGGCTCGGCCGAACCCTCATCCGCGGCGAGACCCCAGAGGCGAGAGCGTCCGTCAGCCGCGACTGGACACCCCATGCAGAGCCGCGCTCAAAGCAAGCACGTCACCGACGGCCCCATTCGTGGGGAAGTGTGCATTGTAAGGATGCAGCGGGCCCGGTCAAGTGCGGCGTCAGCGGCAAGCGCACCTCCGGCGGAGACGCCCTGCGCGACCATAGAAAGCGCTCTGATGGGCAAAGACGCGCTAGGCCTGGCCGAGGAACGCGAGCAGATCAGATACCCCAATCGTCTCATTCTCGCCGCCCAGTGGCGAGTCGCCTTGTCCCCAATTCGCGAGGAGGTTCTGGAACTGCTGCATCATTTCGAGCAGATCGCTGACGCCGACGGTGCCATTGCCATCAAGGTCGTGTACCGTGTCGTCGGTGCCCCATGCGTTGAACAATCCCATCAATGACGGCGTCTCCTGCGTCTGCGCCAGGATGATTTCTTCATCCTGTTGTGGCGCGGGAGCTGGCTCTGGTGTGGGCGCGGCCGGTGAGGTTGTGTGAGCAGATGGCGGATTCACGGCAACAGCGGCTGGGCCGGCGGCCCCGCGCTTCTCTGATGCGCCCGCCTGCACATGCAGGCCGAGCGTCTGGAGACGCTTGAGGGCAGTCGAGCGGCTCACCGTAGGGCTTCCGGCCGCGCGAAGCGCAAGGGGAGCGGGCTGGACGGTTGCCGGCTGCCTGGCTCCGCCGGGGCGGCTCGTTGCTGCGAGCGCCAGCGCGCCTCGCCCAGCGGTCTTCCCGAAAAGCAGCGGCGTCATGAGCGGTGATGCGGCGTGAATCTGCATGGTCAATGCTCCTTCTCAAGACGCTTCACGCAATGACCATGCCAGCAGCTTCACGTGGCTTCATCTCGCTGAGGCGATACCCCTACGCACATCCTGCGCGTGCTTCGACGCAGTTCATGCGCGGCGGCCTGCTTTCACTCCTTCGGTTCGCAGTATTCGAGTCCCCACTGTTCGAGCAGGATCAGCAGATCGGGTACGCCGACGGTCCGGTCGCCGTCAAGATCGGCCCGGCAGGTGTCGCACAACTCGCACTGGCCCCATTGCTCGAGCATGATGAGCAGGTCGGACACACCCATCACGTGGTCATAGTCAATGTCGCAGTAATCGAAATGGGGGTAGGTGCTCCAGCGAACGCAGAACTCCGTATGTCCTTGGAG
Source organism: uncultured Isosphaeraceae bacterium (assembly GCA_964523675.1). Classification (GTDB taxonomy): domain Bacteria; phylum Planctomycetota; class Phycisphaerae; order Phycisphaerales; family SM1A02; genus CAZFZT01. The sequence continues at coordinate 2,645 of CAZFZT010000053.1, read as the reverse complement.
CGGTTCTGCGAGTCGTAGGAGGAACGTGCCCTCTGCGAAGAAAAAAGGATCCCATGTCGCGCGCAGGATCGGAAGGCCTTCCGCGGGCGCGGGCACCGGCTCTTCGGCGATCCATTCGCCGGGGCCCGTAAATTCCTCGATGCTCTCGCCCGTCATGGCCCAGGACGACATGTTGCTCGGAGGGAGTCCCCACGCGCTAGTGAGAATGGAGTAGCCCGGACCGATGAAACCTGAATCAAGTCCATGCGCATCACCGAGCAGTGGATGCAAGGCCAATGGGTGTGAGGAGCCAAGGCCGCCGAGGTTGTAGAACTCCATGTCGTGCGAGTACGTGAAGATCCGAAACGGATTCGCCTCGGTGTTTCCGATGCCGAGGGTGGGATGACCTTCCGGAAGACCGTGTATGGTCAGCGTAAGTTTGTACAGGAGCGGGTTCTCATGAACATCGAGGTCCATCTCCAGACTCAGCACGCCTGGCGGCTCGATCTGGTAGTGCGGCCAGCCGGCGTGTGCCTGCCATGTGAACGCGCCTGCCAGCGTTGCGGCGGTGACGATCAATGCGGTTCGCTTCATGTGTCTTTCCCCTTTCTTTTGTTTTCCACGCCGTGCAGTGACAATGTCAGTGTACCACCACGTGGGCGAGATAAGGACGAAGAACCGCGGGCTGCCGCCACGCGGCTATTGGAGTGTCTGCGATGGTTTGCCCTTCTAGCCGCGTGGCGGAAGCCCGCGGTTCGGTTGCGCAGTTGAGGAGCAGTCATGCGATCTTGCGAGATTGAACAACCTTTGCCAAAAAAGAACGCCGCCGCTGGGGGTCCAGCGGCGGCGTTTGAGGTCTAACGATCCGTCAGGATCGTGCGTGACAGGAGTAGATCACGCGCGACGACGGCGGGCGCCAACCAGGCCAGCGAGGCCGAGGAGGGCGAGAGCACCCGGAGCCGGAACTGCGGCGGTCCAGGTGAAGTAGAACTCGTCGGACGGCTCACCAGCCATCGGGTCAACAACTGCGAAGTTGAAGGCACCGTGGGCGGAGGTGTTCGCGTTCCAAGAAACCTGATAGATAGCAATATCACCACCTGGGGAAGGTTCGCCAGTCGGCTCGAGGGAAATCCAGAAGCCAGGTGCACCACCGAACTCGGTGATGTTCTGACCAGTGGTTGCCCAAGATTGCATGTTATTGCTGGGCGTACCCCAACCTGCCAAGCCAATGAAGCCAGAGTCAGTATCGGGAGCAAACGGGTTCACCGTTGCGCCTTCGGGGAACGGAGCCCATGACTGGTTGAAGAACAAGCTGCCATCGCCCGTGTACATCAAGAACGGGGTGTTAGGCGTGTTAAGGACGCCGACAGTGCCAGCGCCTGCGGGAACGCCCGTGACGGAAATCACGATCGTTGCGAGGTCACCATTGACAGAACCTTCGTAGGTAAGTCCGAGGGCTCCGCTGCCGGTGGATTCCCACTCGAAGACGAGGCCGCTGTCGCCGGCAAGGGCGCTTCCAGAGAACGCGAGCGCGGCGGTTGCACCCGCCAAGAGACACAGATTTTTCACTTTCATTGTTTAGACCTTTCTTCTTGAGTCTGTACAGACTACTCCTGAGAGAAAATTGACGCTGCAGTCGCAATGGCAGGCAGCGCGACTACCCCTACTTCCGCATCCAAAATAATCCCGGCTGCGAGAATGTCAAGCCCCCCAGACAATTGTTTGCAAGTTTTTTGCTCACCTCGCTCAAACTGCGGCCTCATGCAGGCCTCAAAAACGCGCATCAGCACCCTGAAATCGCCCTTATCAAGCTGGAATCGGCTCCCCACGCAGCAGGAGCGGACCGGACCCGATGATCCGCACCGGGATGAGGCGTCCGATAAGGCGCTCGGCAATTTCGGCGGGGGCATCGAAGACCGTGATGAGGTCGCCGGAGGTGCGGCCGGAGAGCTGGACGGTGGGGTTTGGGGCGGTGGTAAGGGCTTGGGTGGGGCCGGCGCCCGGTGAAGCCGCCCGCGTCGGCGGATCGTCGGCAAGCGGCTGGGCATTGATGGTCAGGTGAACGCCGTTCGACGCGGCGGCGGCTTTGGATTTGGCGGCCTTCTCGCTAATGCGCTCGACGAAGACATCAACGGTGCGGCCGAGGTAGGCGGCGTGAACCTGCGCGCTGATCTCGCTCTGGATCGCCAGCAGTTCGTTGTTGCGGCGGCGCTTGACATGCTCGGGCACATCGTCTTCAAAGCGTTTGATGGCAACGGTGCCCGGACGAGGCGAGTACTTGAAGATGAAGTTGTTCTTGAACTTGACGCGGCGGAGCAGGTCTTTGGTGAGCTCGAAGTCTTCATCGGTTTCGGTGGGGAAGCCCACGATGATGTCGCCTGCGATTTCAACGTCCGGCAGGATGGCTCTGGCGCGGTCGATGAACTCAAGGTACTGCTCTCGGGTATAGCCGCGGTTCATCAGCCGGAGGATGCGATTGGAGCCGGACTGCGCGGGGACGTGGAGATAGCGGCAGATGCGCGGGGAGTCCGCCATGACGCGGAGGATGTCATCGCCGAAGTGCAGCGGGAAGGAGGTGACGAAGCGCAGCCGCTGGATTTGCGGGACTTCATCGTGGATGCGCTGGAGGAGGTCGGCGAAGGTTGTGGTGGTGGGGGAGACGTCGA
>CAZFZT010000052.1:0-24072 GCA_964523675.1 uncultured Isosphaeraceae bacterium | reverse complement strand
CGACTCCACAAGGGAGCCGGCCGCGCACCCAAGCTCCTCTCACGCAGATCGTGCCCGGCTGAACCGCAGTGGATCTGCTTTCGGATCAACCTCGACAGGACCGCCTGGCGACCTTCGACCGGCTGGTTATCACGCTTTGGCTCAACCAGCCCGGCCGGGGCAGTGAAATCACTGCGGTCTGACGAAACCGGACGTTGCCCATTGCCGAAGAGCGGTGTATTCTGTTGTTCCTACTTCCACCACTACTGCACGCCCCTCGGCCGGGTACCCAAGTGGTCTAAGGGGACGGATTGCAAATCCGTTATTCATGGGTTCGAATCCCATCCCGGCCTCTGCTCGTCCCGACCCATTCCGGGGACATCTGGTCCCTCATGCAACAGCATCGATTTTTCATCGGCGTCCTTATGAGTCTCGCCGTTCTGGCGGGATCCATTCATGCGCCGGTGATCTATCACCGCACTCCAGCGGGGCCGCAGGATCAGCGCCTTCATGTTGTTGTCCACAATCATCAAGGGCGCGTTCATCTTCATGTCCATGAGCATGAACCGATGTGTTGCCGGGTCGCTCACGCTGCGGGGGGCGACACCGATCAGCCGGAGGATGGGCGCCAGCGTGGGTGCTCAGAGCCGCGCACCGGCCATTGCGACGCCTGTGGTTTGCAGGAGTGTTGTCATGACGATACGACAGTGGTCTGGCTGAGCGCTGAGCGCGATGACGATTGGCGCGAGCACTTCCTGCCTGTTCCGCTCAAAGTGGGTCCTGTCTGGGAAGCGGCGGCAAATTCAAGCGGTCTCGACGCCCATGTACATCGGCCGGGTGAACCGCCGGGGTTCGAGTGGGCGTCATATCACCTTGCGCGGGTGCGGCCGATGATCCTTCGCCTGTAGCAGAGTTTTCAACCGAACATGATGGCTGCTGTCGCTGCGCTTCAGTGGAAGCGGATGCTGCAGGCGGCTTGATTTCGTGACTTTGCTACAGCGGAGGTTTTCTCTTGCGACAGAAATGTGTTGTGATGGCTGGATTGGTGGCGATCGTACAGGTCGGCTGTCAGTCCTACGCGCCCAAACCGCTCGACCTTCAGGGCCATGACGAAGCGTGGCGGGCCCGCCGCGCTGATGATGCCACCGTGCAGGCGTATATCGCTTCGCTATATGACCGCGAGGTGATCGAGCACACGCCTTGGGAGAGCCCGTTTAATCCGAGCGCGGGAATGACCATAGAGGACGCGGAGCTTGTCGCGCTCATCTACAACCCAGAGCTGCGACTGGCGCGATCAGATCAGCGCATCGCCGGCGCCATCGCCGAGCACGCCGGCTTGATGGATGACCCTGCGCTGAGTCTCGATGTGATGCACATCCTCGAAAGCGTCGGCGGCGGGCCGTGGATCATCGGCGGCGCGCTGAGTTTCACGCTTCCGATTTCGGGTCGGCTGGAGAGCGAGAAGCTGCTCGCGCTGGCTAAGGAGAACGTCGCGCTGCTGGAGGTGCTGGAGCGAGAGCGCGAAATCGTGCGACGGCTGCGGCTGGCGTGGCTCGAATGGTCGGTGCTCGATCAGCGCATCCACCTCATCGATGACATGCTCGCCGACGTTAAGCCGCTAGCGGCAAAGGCCCTGCAGATGTCGGAGATCGGCGAGATGCTGCGCACCGAGGCGTCGCTCTTCGGAATCGAGCAGACTTCGCGTGAGATTGAACGGGAGGTGCTTTATGAACAGCAGCGCGCTGCTGAGGAAGAGATTCGCAGCATCATCGGCCTGCCGCCTGAGGCAAGCATCGACATCATTTCACAGCCGTCCTTTCTCTCCGCAGATCTTGAAGAAGTTTTCAGCGACCCGGCCGTTCTTGAGCAGCGCAGCCCCGAACTTGCCCGGCTGCGCGCGGCACATACAGCCGCCGAAGAGCGGTTGCACCTTGAAATTCGCAGGCAATATCCTGATCTTGCGATCGGCCCTGCTTACGAGAGTGAATCAAGCCAATCGCGCATCGGCTTCATCGCGGGCATTCCGCTGCCGATCTTCAATGCAAATCGCCAAGGCATCGCCGAGGCCGAGGCCGCACGCGAGCGCGCCGCCGCTGCATTTGAAACGGCCTATGAGCGCATCGTCGGCCGGGCGCAAATCCTCAAGCGGCTGCTCAGCGCAGCCCGGCTGGAGCAGGAGCGCATCAGCAATCGTCTCGCGCCGCTGATTGATGCCCAGGTGCGCGAGGCGCGCGAACTGCTCGACATCGGCGAGCACAGTCCGCTCGCCATGCTCGAAGGCATCATCCGCCGTCACGAAGCGAAACTCCGCGCGCTCGATGCGTTGGCAAACGAAGCTGAAGCGGCCATCGAACTGCGATCGCTCGTTGTAGATGAACAAAGACGGGCACGCGTGGAGGCAATCCAATGAACAGGTTATCCAGTGGTTTCATCGCGATGGCTGTCTTGGGCGCGGTGGCGCTCGCCGGCTGCGACCAGCGCCCCGCCGCTACGAATCAGGATCAAACCCACGATGAAAGCGCCATGCCGACCACGCCGGGGCGCGTCGACATCCCGCCCATCGTGCGCAGCAATCTCGGGATCACGTTCGCCAAAGTGAAACGGCGTCACGTCTCGCGCACCGTGCGCGTGCCCGGCCGTTTCGAGCTTCAGCCGACTGCCCGGCGCGATTACCGCATGAGCATGCCGGGGCATGTGGAATTGCTCGTCGATCAGTACGAGTCGGTCGCAGCCGGCCAGCCGCTCTTTCGTTTTCGTTCTTCGCAGTGGAGCGCGCTGCAATGCGAGATTGCCGAGACACAACAAGCGACCGCGCTTGCCGAGTCGGAGCTGCACGTGGCGCAGGCGGCGATCGACGAACAGCATGTGCGGCTGGAGATCGCGAGGCAACGACTCGCAGCCCTGCAAGGCGCGGAAGTTCGCCGGGCTGATCTCGAACTCCAGGCGGCTGAGATCGAGGCGTCAATCAAGCGGCTCAGCGCCGAGCTCGAGTCGGCGAAGGTTCGCCTCACCACCGCCCGGCATGAGGAGGAACACACGTTGGCCCGCGCCGCCGCAACGCTCAACGTCAGCGCTGCGTTCCTGCTTGAGCCAGTTGACGGCCCGGATGGACAGTCCGTGCCGCGCTATCAAACACTCGATGTCGTCACCGTGCATGCTCAGACGGGTGGCGTCGTCGAGAACATCAATGTCACCAGCGGTTCGTTCGTCGATGAAGCGGCGCTGGTGTTGTGCGTTGTCGATCCAGCGAAACTTCGCTTCCGCGCTTCGCTGCTGCAAAGTGAAGCGCAGCGATTGGGAAACGATGCTGATGCGTTTCTTGCTCCCGGGCTTTCATCGGACGTTGATGCGTCGGACTACATCACCGCAACCGTCGCGCTCGGCCTTGAAGCGTCGCCATCGCAGCGGACCGTCGAAGCAATTGCCTTGCCCACCGAGCATCGGCCGTGGATGCGACCCGGTGTGAGTGCGTTTCTTGAAGTGGTGATCGAAGGCGGCGACCGCGCGGAGCTTGCGATTCCGCGCAGCGCACTGATGAAGGATGGTTTGCACTACGTGTTCTTCCGCCGCGATCCGCGCGAGCCCAATGTGGCCGTACGCACCGAAGCCGACCTCGGCCCGGACGACGGCCGATGGGTGGCCATCCGCAGCGGGCTGCGGCTGGGTGATGAAGTCGTTGTCGGCGGCGCGTATGAGCTCATGCTCGCCACCGCGCAAAGCGGCGGCGCGATGAAGGGCGGCCACTTCCACCCCGACGGCACCTGGCACGCCGAAGACCATTGATGGAGTACCGAGTACCGAGAACCGAGTACCGAGTACCGTGCAGATCTTCAACAGCCAATAGCCAACAGCCACCAGCCAACAGCGAACCGCCGACCGCAATGCTCAAACGCCTCATCGCATTCTCAATCGATCACGCAACGCTCGTCCTTGTGCTGGCCGGGCTACTGCTGATCTATGCCGGCTGGCGTTTGCCGCGTGTTCCAGTTGATGTCTTCCCGGAACTCAACGCGCCGACTGTCGTCATCATGACTGAAGCGCCAGGCCTCGCCGCTGATGAGGTCGAGCAGTTCGTCACGTTTCCGATCGAGTCCGCCGTCAACGGCATTCCCGGCGTTCGCCGCGTGCGCTCCGGTAGCGCGATTTCGCTTTCCGTGGTGTACGTCGAGTTCGACTGGGGACGCGACATCTACCGCGCCCGGCAACTCGTCGCGGAGCGCCTCGACACCGTGCGCGATGTGCTGCCAGACGGCGCGCATGCGGAGATGACGCCCATCACCTCGATCACCGGCGAGATCATGCTGCTGGCCATTTCTTCGCCTGACGGTTCGATCAGCGATCTGGATCTGCGCGCCTATGCCGAGTTCGACCTGCGAAACCGACTGCTCGCAATTCCGGGCATCTCGCAGATCACCGTCATCGGCGGCGAGTTACCCGAATACCAGGTGCTCGTCAGTCAGGAGCGGCTGCGTCTGCACGAGCTGACGATGCACGATGTCGTCGATGCGGCCCGGCGCTCGCACACCACCCTCAGCGCGGGATATCTGTCAAATGTTGACGGGCTCGAAGTGCCGATCCGCCAGGGCGGTCGCGTGCAGTCGATTGAGGACATTGCCGGCACGCTCGTGCGGCTCGATCCGCAGACCGGCTCGCCGCTGACGATCGGCGACGTCGCCGACGTGCGCCTCGGCCCTGCGCTCAAGCGCGGCACCGGCGCGGACCTCGGCAGGCCGGCCGTCATCATGAGCGTGCAGAAGGCGCCAGGCACCAACACGCTCGCCATCACGGAGCAGGTCGATGCAGCGCTTGACGGGATTGATGCATCACTCCCTGAGGGAATCCTCATCAACCGCGCGGTCTTTCGCCAGTCGGACTTCATCGACCGCTCCATCCAGAACGTGACGCACGCACTGCGTGATGCGGCCATCATCGTCGCGGTCATCATTCTGCTGTTTCTGTTCAACGTGCGCACCACGATCATCACGCTCGTAGCCCTGCCGCTCTCGCTTGCGGTCGGCGTGCTCGCCCTCGAGTGGATGGGCCTGACGATCAACGTCATGACGATCGGCGGATTCGCCATTGCCGTCGGCTCGCTGGTGGATGATGCGATCATCGACGTGGAAAACGTTCATCGTCGGCTCAGGCAGAGCGCGGCCGCGGGAAGCGAACCTGATCAAAACCAACTGCCGACCTCTACCATCATCTACAACGCCAGCAACGAGATCCGCCCTGCGATGGTGTTTGCGACGATCATCATCGCGATGGTTTTTCTGCCGCTGATGTTTCTCGGCGGTCTTGAAGGGCGATTCTTCCGGCCGCTGGGTATTGCGTTCATCGTTGCCATCATGGCCTCGCTGCTCGTGGCGCTGACGGTCATTCCCGCCATGTGCCGATTGCTCCTGCGCAAGCCGTCGCAGGAGAGGGCACACCACGACCCAATCCTCGTGCGCTTCCTCAAGCGTCTCTACGAGCCGGCCGTCCGCGCTGCAATCCGCTTTCGCTGGCTGGTGCTCGGCGGCGCGGCAACGGCAACGGTTGCGTGCGTCCTCCTTGCGAGCACCTTTGGCACGAGTTTCCTGCCCGCCTTCAACGAAGGCACCATGACGCTCATGCTTATGGCGCCGCCAGGCACTTCCCTCGAAGCCAGCGATCGACTGGCTTCGCACGTGGAGCGGCAGATCATGCAAATCGAAGGCGTGCGCGGCGCAGCACGTCGAACCGGCCGCGCTGAACGTGATGAACATGCCGAACCCGTCAGCAGTTCCGAAATCGATGTAGGCGTCTTGCCCGGCTACGACTACTACGAGGTTCGCGAAGAGATTTCGCGAGTCCTCGCGCAGATCCCCGGCATCACCACCAGCATTGGCCAGCCGATCGAGCATCGACTCAGTCACGTTCTTTCCGGAACCCCGGCCGCCATTGCGATCAACGTGTTCGGCGAGGACCTCGCTGTGCTGCGCACGATCGCAAGCGAGATCGAAACCGAGCTGAAGGCACTTCCGGGGGCGCGCGATGTTGCCGCCAACCGCGAGGTGCGCATTCAGTCCCTGCCGGTCAACTACCGCGCCCGTGAGCTGGCCGCATACGGCCTCACGCCCGCCGACGCGGCCGAGCAGGTTCGCAACGCCATCTACGGCGCGACCGTCGCGCACATCAACGATGGATCGCGGCGGTATGACCTGACCGTTCGACTGCTTGAGCAGGAGCGCGCCACGGTGCGCGACATCAGGCAGCTCATCCTGCGTGGCAGCGGCGGCGCGATCGTGCGGCTCGATGAAGTCGCCGACATCGGCCCGGAACTGGCTTCGAACCTCATCGCGAGGGAGAACGCCCAGCGAAAGGCCGTCATTTCCCTCAACGTCGAGCGCGGCCATAACCTCGGCCACCTCATTGAACAGGTGCGCGAGCGCGTCAACCCGATCGTTGAGCAGCACGGCTACCACGTCACCTACGGTGGGCAGTTCGAAGCCCAGCAGTCAGCCAGCCGCACGATTGCCCTCTTCAGCGCCATCGTCATTCTCGTGATGCTCGTGCTGCTCAATCTTGCCATCGGCTCGTGGCGCATCGCGATGCTTGTCATGGTGAACGTGCCGCTTGCGTTGATCGGCGGCGTGCTCGCCGTCTACTTCACTGATTCAAAGAACGTCGCCAGCAACACCATGGCGCTCTTCGGCGGCGGAACCTACATCGCGCCGATCCTCTCCATCGCAAGTCTCGTCGGCTTCATCACGCTCTTCGGCATCGCGGTGCGCAACGGCATTCTGCTCGTCAATCACTACCGAAATCTGATGGTGCACGAAGGGGCCACGCTCGAGCAAGCGATCGTGCGCGGCTCGTCGGAGCGCCTCGTGCCGATTTTGATGACCGCGCTCACCGCCGCGCTCGCGCTGCTGCCCATCGTCATCAAGGGCGATCAACCCGGCAACGAGCTGCTCGCGCCGCTTTCCGTCGTCATCCTCGGCGGCTTGCTCACCTCAACATTTTTGAATCTGATCGTGGTGCCCGCAGGGTACGCTGCGATTCACCGGCAAGTGTCTGGTGGAATCTCGCAAGAAACAAGACAGCCCGCCGTTGACATTGAGCGGTTAGGCAGAAATTGAATGCTCACTTACCAAGGAGAAGTCGTTATGAAATATCTACAGATGCTGGCTGTGCTCGGAGCGATTGTCCTCTACGCTGGCGGTTGCGGCAATACAGAATCGCGCAACAATGCGTCAAAGAATTCCACTTCACAGAACGATCACGACCATGACCATGATCACGACCACGATCACGATCATGACCACGATCATGACGATGACGATCACGACCACGACCATGACCATGGTGATGAACACCCGCTCGGCACGACCACCATTCTTGATTTCGCAATAGAAGCAGCGCAGGGCCACGGCGCGGTCGAGCCCGGCAAACTGTGCCACATCGTCATCAAGCTGCCTTACAACGACAACGGCGAAACAATCGTCCGCGCATGGATCGGCACGGAAGATCGCGACCTTTCATACGTCGGTCGCGGCGAGTATGCCGCCTCACATGATGACTACGACATTCATGTTGAAGCGCCTGATCCGCTGCCGGCAAACGCCGGCTGGTGGATCGAGATCGAGCGGCCGGATGGCACGCGCGGCACCGGTTCCCTACCCATTCTCACTGAGGTGGACTGAATGGTATTCGTGCATCAAATGCGCATACGGTCGCGCGAATTGCCCAGCGTACCGCAGCGCGTTATCCAGCCATATACTCATTGCATGTCCATCGTGACACGTTGCCATCGGCACACTGCCGCGACCCTCTGCTGCGCGTTGCTCACCCTCCTACCCGGTTGTCGTGATGAAGGAGCATTGACCGGTGATGCTCAAGCGGATGGCGACGTTCACGCTGCGCAGGAACAGGTCGATCTCGATGCCCTTTGGCCGCCGGTGCGCACCGACCCACCGGCGCTGCTTGACTTCGGCGAGGTTCTGCTGGGAACGCCGGTCACGACGACAATCGAGCTCGTCAATCACGGTGATAAGGAGCTCGAACTCGAAGCGGCCCGTACCAATTGCGGATGCACCACCGCCAATGTCGCGGGCATGGTCGTGCCTGCCAACGAAAAGATCGACTTGCCGATCACCTTCGATGCCGAGGGAAAACTGGGCGCTCGATCTGCCACTGTCGATTTGCTGTTCAAAGGATGGGAACGACCAATTCGCTTTCGCGTCAAGGCGTTCGTCGTCGAACAGCAAGAGTAGAGGCGTAAGCGCGCCCGAACGCTTGGCCGGTTGTTGGTTGTGGCTGTTGGCTGTTGGCTGTTGGCTCTCCCCTTCGTGCCTTGGTGCCTCCGTGCCTGGTGACTTCGCCCCCCTACCTCATCCGCTATCATGGCCCCATGTTCACCACAGTCCTTTCACTTCTCCTCGCTCTACACCCTCCCGCTGCCGCCGACGACGCTGCCAATTGGCGCGAAGCCGAGGAAGCCACGCTGCGGCATCACGTGCAATTGACCTCGTCCGAACAATTCGCTAAAGCCGGCGAATCGTATTTCTCGCCCGACGGCAAGCGCATCATCTTCCAGGGCATTGAAGTCGGCGAAGAAGGCGAAGCCGTCGACGAGTTCTACGCGATGTACATCGCTGATGTGGTGCGCGGCGAGAGTGACCGCATCACCGGCATCGACAACATCACGCGCATCAGTCCCAAAGGCACCGCAAACACCTGCGGCTGGTTCCATCCCACCGATCCCAATCTCGTCCTCTTCGCATCAACCATCACACACCCCACCGAGTCGCATCCGCCCGGCTATCAGCGCGGCTCAGGACGCTACCGCTGGATGTTCCCGCCCGAGATGGACATTGTGCAACTGCGAGTTGGCGAAGGCGCGAAGCCCGGCACCGTCGATTCACTTGAAGTGCTCATCTCCAATCGTGAGAACTACATCGCAGAGGGGTCGTGGAGCCCCGATGCGCGTCATCTCATCTACACCTCGCTTGAATCGAACGAAGGCGACCTCTTCACGAAGGATTTGAAGACCGGCACAATTACACGCATCGTGACTGCACGCGGCTACGACGGCGGGCCGTTCTTCTCGCCCGATGGCAAGCGCATCACCTACCGATCGGACCGGCGCGGCACCAACGAACTGCAACTCTTCGTCGCTGAACTTGCCTTCAACGAAGTAGGCACGATCATCGGCATTGAGCGCGAATACCAGCTCACCGACAACGCGCATGTCAACTGGGCGCCCTTCTGGCACCCCAGCGGCCGGTACCTGGTGTATTCCACCAGCGAAGTCGGCCATCATAATTATGAGGTCTTCATCATCGACGCTGACCCCGGTGATCGCGAGGGTTCAACCGGAACGATCAAGTACGGCACCCGCGCCCGGCGCATCACTCATGCAGACGGCTTCGACGGCCTGCCGGTCTTCGACGCACAAGGCAAGTGGATGATGTGGACCAGCCAGCGCAGCGAAGACCGCACAAGCCAGTTGTGGGTGGCGGAGTTCGTAATGCCGGTGAACTAACCACATAGCCCCGGCCTTGGCCGGGGTAAACGCGGCGAGTTCTTACCTCCTCGATTGCGCAAAACGCACCCGGCCTAAAGGCCGGGCTATCTGGTACCTCAACGCTCTTCTTCGCCCGCCGCCCTCACCGCTCCGGCGCGGTGAAGGCCATGGCGACTTGGGAGCCGTAGATGGGGTACTCGATGCGACAGCGGTGGCCGCGGAATTCGTCCGGCGACCATTCGAGGCGCGTGAACACATCGCGCAGCAGCATCGTGTAGTTCGGCACATCGGCTGCACGCGCAAAGCCGCCGCTTCGCAGGTTGCACGGCCCGAGGTCTTCGATGCGCTCGGCAAGGTCAAGACGATCGATGTCACGTGACCGGTCGTTGACACTTGCGACGCCTTCGAGAACCGTGTCATAGATGTGCAGTTCCGGCGGCGCGGCGGGATAGACATCCTTGTGCAAATAGGCGTCGAAGAGCAGCGACTTGACCGGCGTGCTGACTTCAGCGAAGAAGTAGCCCTTGCGGCCGCTACCTTTGGGAACGTAGCGTTCGATCTCGTTGAAGTTCGCTTCGGCGAAGACAAGATCGACAGCGGAGCGCGGCCCGAAGTCGTCGCCGCCGAGCAGGTAATGCACGGCTTCGCCGTAGTTGCGAACGACGATGTCCGGCGGCGGGTCGGATGAGTATTCGCGCAGCAGCAGGCCATCTGATTCCGGCTCACCCTCGACCGGCCTGCCGACAAGCGTGGTCGGCCTGCGCGGCGAGGAGCCACCCATGCGGCGCGAGGTGAACCGCACCGCAGCGCCGGGTCGCAGTCGCTGCAAGCCGATCAATCCGAGAATCCATACCACGTCGAGCCGCTCCCCGTCCGCTGAAGGTCGAATGAGCACCGTTGCAAGATTCGTTTCCGCAGCAGCGCCTTTGATCTGGCTCATCGCTTTGAAGGCGGACTGTTTGCGGCGAAGTTCAAACGGCTTGCGCGCTTCGGGCAGCCATGTGCTGATGATCGCATCGAGGCCGCTGCGGTCACCCGCTTCATGTCGAATGAGCGCTTCGAAGGAATCGACTGCGGCTTCTGCCTGTTGAATGAGCGCAGTTTCGACGCCGACCTTGCGGGCAGCGCGCAGGAGTTTGCGCAGCGGATCCGGGCCGGGCATGAGGTGCGTGACCGCAATCGGGTCGCGGTGGCGGGCGGCTTTGAGGAGGCGGCTGGTGAGCACCTTGTCGAGGCCGAGCGCGCGGGCGAGGCCGACCGGGCCATGCGGGGCGGCCGGCACTGCATCAATGACCGCTGAGAATGCCGCTGACAGGCCCGCCCCGATCACTGCAACCCTGCCCTCCAGCGAGCCGCTCAGTGGGGTGGCCGGAGCGGCATCGGAAGCGATCGGATGGAATCGATATGGAATGGCCATGATTGGCGAGAACTTCTGGAGCCCATGGAGGGGGCAAGAGAAAGGTGGGCTCACGGCCCAAGATCGGCGTTTTCTGCTGCTACGCCTTGGCAATCAGCGGCAAACTCGATGGATTATACGGCGAGACCGATGCATTGGGTGAAACAAATCGGAAGTTTCCCTGAAACTTCTGTGACTGTGTGCCGTATCATCTTCTATCCCGTTGGATAGCCATCCGCCTATGGCGGTGTGCCCGCCATGGGGCGACGCACGGGCACGACTGAAACTCCACTCCCAGAGCTCCCGAACCATCGCACGCAGAGAAGGAACCTCGCCATGCAGAACAACCAGACCAGTACCTCATCACATGTGCATGCGCAGCAGAACGCGCTCCATGCCGCAGCCGCCGTTGGCCTGTTTGCAGCAATCACCGGCTCCGGCCGGGGCTGATGCGACGCCTTGAATCAATCACAAACCAGAAAGCAGAACGTCTAGAACGACAACCATCCAATCCAATAGAGAGGTCCGAACATGAAGAAGTCAACATTTTCGTTTGTACTGCCCTGCCTCATTCTCGCGGGCGCTGCTGCGCAAGTCCACGCTGACTCTGTCTATGAGACGGAGGATCCGTTCGGCAGTTTCTTCGGCCTTGTGGGGTTCGATGTCTCCACAACGCAGTCGGTCGCCACGCGATTCACCGCCGATGGCAACTACACCCTTGATTCCGTTCATCCGTGGTTCATGAACAATTCAGAAACCACAATGCCGGAGGTTACATTCACGCTTCGTACGAATCTCGTGACGGAGGAAGGAAGTTTTCCGAGCGACGAGATTCTCGAATCTTGGACGTTCAACGTCAACACCCTCGGCTGGGTGCCGGTGCAGGAAACTCTTGAATCGGTGCTTCATCCGCAACTGGAAGATGGCGAAGACTACTGGCTGGTCGCTGAATCTGAAGCGCCGCCGCTCGAGAATGCAGTCTGGCTCTGGGCGCATCCGGGCAACGGCTGGATGTCCACGTGCGACATGTTCGGCGGCGGCGAATGCGAGTGGTCCCCGGCTGGCACCGGCGCGGTCGTGGCCGTAACGGTGATCGGCACGCCCGCAGAACCGGGCAATCCGGCGGACCTCGACGGCGACGGCTCGGTCGGTGTACCCGATCTGTTGATCTTGCTCAGCGCATGGGGCACATGCGCGGATGGGAACAATTGCCCGGCCGATCTCGATGGTGATGGTTCAGTCGGCGTGCCCGACCTGCTTGCGCTGCTCGGCAACTGGGGCTGATCGCCGCTGAGATTTTCAATCTGAAAACAAGCCCACTTCCCGCCGCCGGTTCGGCGCGCAACACGCGCCCGACCGGCGGCGTTGTTGTTGCTTTGGCACGATCCTTGCAAGGCAGCAGATCAGTTGGCGCTGCTCGGCATTTCTTCCAACAGCGCATCGATACGATCGCGCAGTTCTTCCTCCTGCGCGGGATGCAGGCCGATATTCCGAACCACGCCGTTCGCATCAATAATCACGATGGACGGGATGCCGCGCACGCCGAACTCGGCCTGTACAACTTGGTTAATGAACCCAATCGGCCAGGTGATGTCCTTGTCTGTCATGTACTCGCGCATCAACTCGAAGAGCCGCTGTGTATCGTCGCCGACCCGGATTGTTTCCGCCTCGGCTGTAACGAAGTACGGCTCCACTTCACAGACGCCAAGCACGGTGAGTGGCTCCTCTGCATACCGCTTGACCAGACCCTGCATTTTCGGAATATTCGCGATGCAAGGGCCGCACCAGGTCGCCCAAAACTCAAGTACGACGACACGGCCGCGCAGGTCGTTCAACGAAGAAATTCGTGAGTCACTCGACCAGATCAATTCAATCGGCGGCGCAGGATGTCCTACGAGTTCGCCGCGCGCGGCGGCCCCGTCCAGGAATGCGATGACGTTCCTGAGATACTCCTGACGTCGCGGATAAGTGATATTCGGAAGTGCGCCGCGTGCCAGTTCAACCATCCGCTGCCGAAGGCGTTGCACATCGACGTCATACCCCGCCTCGTCGATCGCGTTGAGCGTTCTGAAGTACCAATCAAAGGAAAAGGCAAGTTCCTCAGCGGTCTCCGGCACGAGCAATCGTTCAAGAGAGAGAATGTCCTCCGCCACCAGCCGAAGCAACTCGGGATCATCAGGCATCGCCCTTTGCAGAATGCGGGAGGCCCCGCCAAGTCGCACCGCCTCCAGCAAGGCGCCGTGGCGGAAGGTCTTCCGATAAATGCGTGCTTTGTCGTTGACGTCACCAACCACCTGAAGCCGTTCGCTGAGCAAAAAGGAAGCAGCAGCGGCGCCATCCGGGCCGGGGTCATCGAGGAATTCCTTCATTCGTTGCAACGCCGCCTCACGAACGCCGGCCCATTCGCTCATCGAGTGATGGCTGAGCAACACGCCCAGGTGGACGCCCCCGAGTTGATCAAGTTGGAGCCCTTCCACAGATCGCTGCGCGACTTCCTGCATGCGCTCCGTCGATTCCTCCGTCCACCACGCATCGTTCCACTGGTCGAGTATGTCGCGGACAAGTTCAAGTTGCCCATTCTGCTCTGGCGGCGAAGCCACTCGTTCCATCTGCGCGCAACCGCCGATAAGGCAAACCACCGCAGCGATGATGGTGATTTTCATAAGGGGAATGATACTGTCACGAAACCGAGGCCGCGGCGTCTCTATCTTCTCTACTCCGCCGTCAGTCGTCGGACGAAGGAACCATCCCTATTTTACATGGAAATGCATCGCGCGCTTTCTTGCATCAGGGTAACGGGGTATCTGTTGCGCGTTATCCAGCGCGATCGGCGAGGGTCACCTCGGTGCGGTGCATGAGCGTGACGTGACCGTCGCGTTGGTGCTCTTTGAAAAGCGTGCGCAGCGTGTCTTCGCGTTCATCGCGCAGTGGGCCGGTTTTCGGGAAGTATGATGCGCTGCGGATGCGGCCGAGCAGTGCGTCTTCATCAAGCGATTGCGGATTGGGAAACGATCGTGTACGCGGATTGATGAAGTAACCGCCGAGCGTGATGTCGCCGGCGCGCTCGGAATTGACGATCAAGCCGCGCGTGGCAGCGTCTTCTTGCGCCGCTCTGACAACGCCGCCATAGCCGGCTGTAAACGGATCTGATTCATCGCGTAAGTTCCACATGAGCGCGGCCCGGCTGTATTTCCCGGCTTTCGTAACTCGATGAAATTCGCGCAGCGTTGCATGTGGATCAAACCAATGGAAGGACTGCGCGCACAGGACGAGATCAACGCTCGCATCATCCAGCGGCAATCGTTCGGCCTGGCCGACCTTGTATTCGATCTGGTGATCGCTTCCAGCGGATCGCGCCTCGTCGAGCATTTCCTGATTCGGATCAATGCCGATCACAGCCGCGCCATTTTCGGCAAGCAGCCGCGATGAGATGCCGGTACCGCAACCGATGTCTGCTGCGCGAACCGGCACGGGCATTCCTTCGAGTATGAAATCAATCGCCGCGACAGGGTAACTCGGCCGATGCTGCGCATAGGTCTGCGCGAGGCCGGCGAAGTACATGGTGGGCGGACCTGCCTGCATGTGGACTAAGGCAGATCCTCTTCACCGAGCAATCGGAAATCCTTCTTGCGCAGAATCTGCCCCGCCAGGTGCTGGTCGTCCACGGCGAGAGCGATCGTCGGCGTGCCATTGGGCCGGAGCATGAGCGGGTACGCAAAGCGAATATTCAGTTCAGCACCGAGCAGGTACAGGCACATGCTGGTGAGTGAATGCTCGTGCGTCAGCTCAACGATGAGCAGATCGAGTTCAGAGTATGGAACGCCATGCTCGCGCAGCAGCGCGCGGGCAGCGTCTGCATTATTCGGAATGATCCTGACGACTGCGTAGTCCGAGGCCTCCACCACGCTGAACGCGCAAATGTGGACCGTCTGTGCTTCATCAAACAGCCGCACCAATGTGAGCAACTTGCCGACCTTATTGTCGAGGAACACGCTGAACTGTCGCACGCTGGGCGGCGAGTAACTTTGCGCGGTAGGTTGTGGAACCATCTGCGTCATGGAAGGTGGGCTCAGGCAGGTCAGGCCGACTCCTCAGGCGTTTCACCAGCCGCGTCCTGGCCAGCCGCGGCATGTTGCGGCACACCAGCGCCAATGCACTCGTAACTGGCGTTGCAACCGATCATATAGGATACTCTCAATGAGAAGCCCGATGCAACTTTGCAGCGGCGGAATTCCAAGAGATTGGCAGCTTCCTTGCGGTGGAGAAGGCGATACTTCATCGGGCGATTGCAGCTGATCGGGCTCTGGCTAGGGACTTTGCCACTTCCTTATGGCTGAAGAGACTGGTTGAGAGTGCGCGGTCTCCGGGCGGAGACACTGGCCACGTTGGGGGCTTGTTCGATCAAGCCGGCTCGGGCGCATGCGCGGAAGAACGTCTCTACAGCGGCCCGGCCGCGCTCGCCGAAGTCCAGCGTCAGGCGATTCACGTACAGCCCGATGAACTCATCAGCCAGGGAAGTCTCCATCCCACGCGCGAAGTGCATGGCATACTCAACACCTTCTGTTCGATGCTCGATCGCATATTCAACCGAGCGAAGCAGGTCATCTGCAATCTGGTCGAGTGAGCCCTCGCCGAAGAGCTCGTCCAGATCGCGTCGAACGACGTTCACTCCGAGCGGCAGAGGAAGTCCGGTTTGACCCGTCCACCAACTGCCGAGGTCTTGCACAAGGTGAAGCCCCGCGCTTGCAAAGGTGAGTTGCCCTTCGTGGATCACGACGCCGGCATCAAAGTCCCCGGATGCCACCGCTTCAATGATGTGGTCGAAGGGAACTGCTTGGAATCGAAAGGTTCCTGGACCAAGGAGCAAGTTCAATGCGGCGAAGGCAGAGGTGCGCGTGCCCGGCACCGCAATCGTGGCCCTGCTGCTGCGCAGGTCTTCGAGCGTTGCGCAATACCTTGCAACCAGCTTCGGTCCATAGGCATCGCCCATCGACGATCCACATGCAGTCAGAACATAACGCTCTGCGACACGCGCGTACTGGGCGCAGCTGATCGCGGTGATCTCGTAGTCGCCCGTCTCGGATCGCTCATTGAGCGTTTCGATGTCGGCAGTCACCGGCGCGTAACGAAAGCGCTCCGAGATGACGCGCGGCTCCCTGCCCTCTAGCTCGAACAGCGGCCACCACATGAACGCATCGTCCGGATCGGGACTATGAGCGAGTGACAACACCGGTCGGCTTAGCATCGCCATGACCTCGTCATCAATGATGCAAATCCTTCACAAGACCTGCGAAGCGGCGATCGACCGGCATCAGCAGCAACGTGATCTGCTCGAAGAGCCGTGAAGAGAGACGCGCAAAGGCAGGATAGTGCTCCTGCGTCTGGCGGCGGAGTTCCTCGCGCGAGATGCCTGCACGCACCAATGCATCGGGTTCATCCTCGATGAAGTTTTCCATGGTGTCCGCTTCGATCTCCGGGTGATACTGAAAGCCGTAGGTGCGGAGGTTGAGTGCCCATGCCTGCACTTTGCAGCGATCCGAGGAAGCGAGCAGACGTGCTCCGGGCGGTAACTCCTTCACCTCTTCATTATGCCAGTGTGGTTGAACTGAGCTCCATGCGATGCCCGCGTGCAGTGGATCTTCCCGGCCGACGGGCGTCAAACGCACCTCGTGCCAGCTGATTTCCGGTCCGGGTTCGAGACGCCCGACTGAGCCGCCAAGAGCGCGCGCAAGGATCTGCGAACCCAGGCAGAGGCCAACGATCGGAAGCTGCAGCGCATGGGCTTCACGCATGAGGGCCATCTGCGGCTCAAGCCATGGCAATGCATCGTCGTTGGATGATTGCGGCCCACCACAGGAGACGATTCCATCGACATCATCGAGATCGACCGGAATGGGTTCACCCTCGTGAATTCGGACGATTCGCAGACGATGTCCATGATCGCGCAGCGTGCGACCCAGCCGTTGCACGCCGGTGCGACCTGAATGTTCGAAGACCAGTATCGCCATAGCCCCAGTGTAGTCGATCCGGCGCAAGAGAGCGATGTGGACACACGGTGTGAGGCAGCGTCGGGAGCGCGGCACCGATGCGCCAAGTGGCGCCGCTGGGATCAGCGCCACTTCTGCGCGCATCGATTGTTGAACTCGGTTCACACCCTTATGGCATCTGACGCCGCCGCGGGGGATGATATGAACTGCGATCCATGATTGATGCACCCTTGTTCCTGGTTGGAGCCGAGCGGTCAGGTTCGACCCTTCTGCGGCTCATGCTGGACCATCACCCTGAGATCTCCTTTCAGGGGGAGTTCGATTTCGCAGTCGCCTACATCGGCGAGGACGGTCGGCTGCCTGTCCCGTCCGAGTATCGCGAACATCTTTCGATGGATCGAGTGTTTCGCCACTTTGACGTCGAGGTCGATCCTTCGCTTGATTACCGGGCGCTTGTCGATTCATTTCTGGTCCAACGCCGGGCGCGAAGTGGCAAGACCATTGTCGGTGCGACGGTACACCACGCGTTTGATCGCCTGATACACATCTGGCCGAACGCCCGATTGATCCATCTCGTCCGGGACGGCCGTGATGTCGCCGCCTCTCGAATTGCCATGGGATGGCACGGCAACATGTGGACGGCTGCGCAGAGTTGGCTGGACGCTGAAACGTTGTGGGACGCCTTCCAGACTCACCTCCCACCTGAAGCGCACATCACCGTGCGCTACGAAGATCTCGTTTCTGATCCAGTCTCTCAACTGAAGCGCATTTGCACCTTCATCCGCGTCGATTTCAATGACGCCATGTTGCGGATCGATGATGACACAACCTACGCGCGTCCGGATCAACGACATCAGAGCAAATGGCGGCACAACTTGTCACCGATGCAGATTCGCCTTGGTGAGACGCGTATGAGGCACATGCTCTTGCGCAGGGGATACCAACTCAGCGGCCTGCCTCCGATTCGGTGCGGGCTCGTGCTTCAAGCGCTTCTTGATTCGCAGTGCTGGGCTTATCGAAGTGCGTTCCGCATGCGGCGGTACGGTCCGCGGCTCACGGTGCTCGACGCCATCGGTCGCCGCACGGGCAGCAAGAAGTGGCAGCGGCACGTGACGGAGCGCATGCATGAGATCACCGATCGACATCTCAAGTGAGCCGCTCGCCAAGCGGAAACACCATCAATTCAGCCGCTGCGACCGTACATCAAACCGTGACCGCAGTCGCTCGCCGATCATGTTCAGCCCCAGGAGCGTCACAGCAATCATGGCGCATGGCCAGAGGAGCAACCACCAGCGCGAGCGCACGATGTTGAGTTCACTCAGGCCGGCGGCGGCCATGTTCCCCCAACTCGGCAGCGGTTCACGAACTCCAATACCAAGGAAGCTCAAAAATGATTCGGAGAGGATCGCAGCCGGCACAGCCAGCGCGGCATAGACGACGATCGGACCGATCAGGTTTGGAAGGATGTGAAAGAGAAACTGTCGGCGCATCGGGATGCCAAGGGCACGGCAAGATTCCATAAACGGCTGCGCACGCAGTGAAAGCACTTGACCCCGGATGACCCGCGCCATCGTGAGCCAACTGACGCCGCCAATCGCAACCAGCAATGTCATCATGCCAATCATCTGGCGCGCACCTGGAAGTGAAAGATCCACCCCGAAAACATGGGCTGACCCCTCACCGGCGGCCAAGCGATCGACCGCTCCATCGACCGCCACTGCAAGCAGCACAATCAACAAGATCGACGGCAGGCCAAAGAGGATATCGACCAGCCGCATCATCAACGCGTCGATGCGGCCGCCAAGATAGGCCGCGAGTGATCCATAGAGCGTACCGATGACGACCGCAATCAGTGCGGCGGAGAGACCCACTGTGAGGGAGATCGCGCCCCCGGTCAGGAGCCGTGCAAAGACATCGCGCCCAAGCCGGTCGGTGCCAAGGAGATGTAGCGGCAGTTGTTCGCGTTGCCTGAGAAGCTCATTCTTTCGCTCACGCTCATCCGGTGCATGGCGAGCCCAAGCCGGCGGCAGAAGATGCAGATCAAGGTCCGTCGCTTCAAAGCGGCGCGGCGCATACACAGGCCCGCTGTCGATGTCATCGAACCGCGCGGTCGGCTCGACCCGCTGACAGCTCCACGGCAGTGATAAAAAACATGCTGCGACGATGACGGCGACAGCCCCCGTTGAAACCGTACGTGTCATACGCAGGATGCGGCTGCAGAGAGACTGACGAATCGAATGGCGGGCGAGTGAATCCTGCGGCGCGCCGGCCTCATTGCCTTCTGGAACCACCGCCCCTTTGGCAGACCGATCGCGCATACCAGCACATGGTACCTTTTATTGTGGACGTGCGACGCGATCTCGCTCGGCCCGTTCGATCGCCTGTTCGATTCGGTCGCGTACGTTGCCCTGGAAGTTGCCCGCGAAGACTTCGAGTTCTTCACGAAGCGCCTTGACATGCTCCTCCAGCCGCCGAATCGAGTCACCTCTGGCCTTGATCGTCATTGCAATATGAAACTGCGCTGCTGTCTCCAGTTCCTTCTCGAGGAGGCCCAGTCGAGACTCATCGCCCTCTTCGCGGGCCGCTACAAATTCGCGTGCAATGCGGTCGAGATTAGCGGCCGTTTCCAGCTCCGACATTTTGCTCGCGTAGAGCTTAGGATCGCGGATTTGCAGGTCCGCAAGCGCCACGAATCGCCGTGCTGTCGTGCGCAGCGCATGTTCGATCTGCTCCGGATGGTCGTTGCAGAGGGCTCGCAGATCCGCAGCCATCGGCGGATCAAGCCGTCTTGCCACCTCGATAACGCGTTCAATGAGATCAGGCGAGAACTGGCGCTGCTCCGCTCGATCGTACTGAGACTCCCGTTCATCCCGCGCCGGTTGCGCGCCAGCCGCGGCGGCCTGTGCCGATGGCTCCGCACGGACAACACGCTGCGGTTGCCATGACATCGCCAGTCCTGCGGCCAGGACGAAGCCAATAGAGACGCCGATGAGCAGTGTGCGGATCATGGGTCGGCTGTAGACGACTGTGCTTGGCGAGTGGGAAGTCGGTGTTCCCGGCTCGCGACTTAGGCGCTCACAGTTCAAGTTCATCGAAGAAGCGTTGCGACTCACGCTGGAGTTCCACGTAGGTCAGATCGCGCGTTTCAACTAGGTGCGAAGAGTACGCGCTGCCGCCAGTTTCCAGGAGCAGCCACTCCGCGTCAGGCGTGAGGGTTGTCGATCGATGGGCGACGGCGTGGATCATCGGCTCCGCCGAATGCTCTGCGATCAGATGCGAACCCGGCTGAACGCCCGGCTGCGCCAGAAACCACACTGCGACAACGAACGCAATACCGATGCTGGCCGCCATGGCAAGCTGACCCCAGACCGGCCGGTGAAACTGCAATCGACGTGGTCCGGCTGGTGCCGCGTGCCGCGTCGCTCTATGCAGCCGCAGACGCGCAGGCAGCGCGGTCACCGATGCCCGGAAGATGCGCTCATTGAGCCCGGCCGGAACCGGCTCCCGTGCCACCATCTGCGCCAGGAGCTCATCGGTGACCCTAAGCTCAGACGGCAAATGTGCCTCAGAGGGAATCTCGGAATGGGGGAAGTGTTGGCGCATAGGAGTGTTTGCCTCAGTCATACAACGGTCGATGCCGCCGAGCATTGCAGGAATTGGGACGAATCATCCTGTCCTTGCCTCGGATTCAGGGGGCGTTATGCACGCTGGGCCACCCCTCTACCGATGAATGAGAACCCGGCAGGATTATGGGGCACTTCCCCTTTGATCGATCCGAACCCATCGAGCGAACCCCGGCCCCCACCCTCAACGCAGCACCGGCCACTCACTTGCCATCCTCCAGTGGCGTGAGGAACTCCTTGAGCTTCTTCAACGCCCGGTGGTGGCGGGCGAGGACGGTGCCGAGCGGCTGGTCGAGCTGCTCCGCGATCTGTTTGAACGACAATTCCGCGTTGTGGCGGAAATGGATGATTTTCTGCTCCGCATCCGACAGACGTGCGACGGCCGCATGAAGCCGTGCGAGGTCATGTTCATCGAGCGACCCGCTGGAGCCGCCAAGCATCGCCGGACCTGCCGGTGCGCCCGGATGCGGAGTGTCGTCGGCCCCAGCGAGCCCCGTCAGCGTTGTATTCTCCATCGGCCGTGCCTGTCGCTTGCGGCGTCGCATCTCATCGCGAAGGCGGTTCATAGCGATCCGAAACAGCCACGCTTCAAACCTACCAAGCTCGGTATAGGAGCCGATTTTTGCCGCTACCGTGCAGAATGCTGATTGGGTAATCTCCTCGGCAAGGTCAGCGTTGCCACACTGAGCTCGAATGAGTCCGAAGACCCGTCGGCCGTACACCTCGACAATATCCCGCCATGCGTCTTCATCGCCACCTGCGGCCCGCCTGAGAAGCTCCTCCAACTCGTGCTTGTCATCTGAAGGCGGCATTTGAGAAATCGACGGGTCGGAGGCAGCCGGAGACCGGCTTGGCGAAGGCGGCGCCTCAATCAGAGCAGCTTGGGAAGTGGTGGTACGGCAATACGCACGTCAGAGGTCGATTATCGGTAACACATGGCGATTGCGGCCAACGCAAGCCGGGCATGAAACGACCTCGGCCAGTGATTCATGCACCCGGCGGGGTTCCATTTTCCTTCATCTGCCCGGCAGGCATGGTATCCAACAGACCATACAATCGCCGCCAATGCTTGAGCCCTTGACGAGCGCCCTCGAAGCGGTCCAGACACTCATCGCACGAACGCCTGCCGCAGTGCTCATCATTGTGGGCGTCCCGATGCTCGTCTTCGGAGCGGATTGGCTCGTGGCCGGCTCCGTGAGCATGGCTCGGCGACTGGGGATTTCAACGCTCATTATCGGGCTGACCATCGTTGCAGCCGGCACCTCCGCACCCGAATTGACCGTCAACGTCATTGCGGCGGCCAGCGGCAATCCCGGAATCAGTTTCGGCAATGTCATCGGCTCCAACATCGCCAACATCGGCCTGGTTCTCAGCATCGGCGCCCTGATCGCGCCGCTGCTCGTCCATGTGCGCGTCGTTCGTCAGGACATGCCATGGCTGATGGGGATCTCGATCGGCATGTGCGGCGTTGCTTTCCTGCCCATGGTCCGTACGAAGTTGCAAGGCGGCGAAGGGAGTGAATTGTTCGGCTACGGCTTCGTCGAAGGCATTCTGATGATGATGGCCTTCCTTTGCGTCACCTACCTCTGGTATCGCAATGCCAAGACCGATGCT
This sequence comes from uncultured Isosphaeraceae bacterium, assembly GCA_964523675.1. Lineage (GTDB taxonomy): Bacteria > Planctomycetota > Phycisphaerae > Phycisphaerales > SM1A02 > CAZFZT01. The sequence goes on along the minus strand of CAZFZT010000052.1, from coordinate 1,986 downwards.
GCCGGCGCCGAGCTCCTCGCCAAAGAAGCCGAGGAATTTGCGCAGAGTCAGAAGCAGTTCACGCTGCCCAGAGCCGCTGGTCTGTTCATCATCGGCCTGGTGGCGCTCATCATCGGCGGACAACTGACGAAGGATGGCGCGGTGCGCATCGCTGCGTACTTCGGCCTCTCTGAAGCGATCATCGGCATGACGATCGTCGCCGTCGCAACGTCGCTGCCCGAACTCTTTACCACGATCGTCGCCTGCCGAAAAGGGCATGCTGATCTGGCTGTTGGAAACGTCGTTGGCTCGAACATTTTCAACATCTTGCTCGTGCTGGGCATGACCGCACTCATCGCGGATGTTCCCTTACCCGAAGGAGCCGGTTGGCAGGATCTCGCCGCCATGCTCGCCATGACGGGGCTGCTCTGGTGGTTCGCTGTGACGCACCGGCGACATGTCACACGCGGCGAAGGAGCGCTCCTGCTCACGCTCTACGTCGGCTACGTGGCATGGGGCGTGCTGCGCGAGACGACCTTTTGAAGCCACGGGATCTCCTGCATCACACCGACCCGGCAATCGCAAGGTTCCGCTGCATGTTGTCCAGGGATAGCGATCCGATCACCATGCTGGAGACGCCCTGGTTTGCAAGGACGAAGCGGATGGACTCTTCTGCGCCCAAGCGACCCGAGTCAAGCCCCTTCTTGACCAGAACGCCCTTGCCCGCGGTGTTCGCATCGGCAATGACGTCCTCGTGTGAGCGGTTGTTGAGGTGGTACTCCACCATGAGGACGTCAACGAATGGCAATGCGGCTTTCGCGCCTTCGACCGTCTTGCCGGAGAATCCGATCCATTTGATCACGCCTTGCGCTTGCAGATCGAGCAGCGCATCGATGCTCTCGCAGCGTCGAATGATGTCAAGATCGTTTCCGTCGGAGTGGACGCTTACGAGATCGATGACATCGGCGCGAAGCCGCGATCGACTTCTCTCAACGCTTTGCCGAACAGCATTCGCTGAGAAATCGAAAATTGACCTCTCCCTTTCAAAGGTCTCACCAACTTTGGTTGCGAGAAAGAATTGGTCACGGCGGTGTGAGAGGGTCCGACCGATCAGATCTTCGCTCACTCCGTAGGCGGGCGCAGTGTCGATCAAGTTGATACCTAGATCAAGCACACCGTTGAGCAGCGCAGCAACGGCGCGTTCATCGGGAAGTTTATAGCCGCGCTCATACTTGATGCCGACATTACGCCCGATCTTGAAGGCGCCAAAGCCAATCGCACTGACCATCGCGCCTGTGCTGCCTAAAGGTCGCTCAACCATTCCTGTTCAATCTCCCAAGGTGGCAGCGCGACCGCCGGTCGGGGCCAGGTGGCAATGACCGATGGCTGCTTGAGTTCTTGTTTTCCGCTTGTTTTTGACTTCACATCAATCTTTGCGAGGATCATCTCAATGAGCTTGGGCACCAAGGCAAGCTTCGTGGGCCAGCCGGTGATGATGTTGCCCTCCTGCAACACCCGCGCATCCTCCGGACGTGCGCCGCCGGCGGCAGCTTCGGCCCGATCGACCACATAGGTTGACCATTCAACGCCGCGCAGCGAAATGCCTGGGATGATCTCTCGGACCTCTTTCCGTGCGAGATTAAGCAGGGAGGCACGATCCAGTGAAACACCCGCCTCCGCAATCTGCCCACCGATCTGCCAGACGCGCCGCTCGTCGAGGTCGATGGTGCTCGTAATCGTCAGCCGCGTCGCTGCGCCATCGACGCAGTGGCCGTTGAGCGCTGGCAACTGCCGGACATCACCACGCGCCATTACCATGTGCAATGGGCGGCGCTGCATTGACTCGTCAGGCAGCCGTAAGGCGTTGCGGAGCTGCCCGTTGCCGCGGCCCGCCAAAAGCGCGACGTGCTTCGGCTTGATGTCGAGCGGCTCACCTGTTTCAGGGTTGATGAGCCGCACCACGCTGAGCGACCCATGTTCCATGTGCATCTCGACGCCGCTCTCGAC
>CAZFZT010000051.1:8008-24421 GCA_964523675.1 uncultured Isosphaeraceae bacterium | reverse complement strand
ATTTTCGCGATTTCCTTCGCTCGATGGAGCAGGTCAAAGAGTTTGCTCCAGTTCGGCCAGTTAACGTAGAGGCCGAGGTCGAGCGTGTCGATGCCGCAGGCCAAGAACCTGAAATCACCTGGACCCTCTGTAACTGGAGCATGGGGTGTTACAAGTCCCCCCATGCTCCCCGAGCCGGACGCCGCGGCCGGCGGGCTAGCGCCCGCTTCGGCCGCGGCGGTTCCGGCTTTCCTTCGTTTGCATCGATCTGCCATCTTGAAGACCTTCTGTGAGACTCAAGTCGGCGGCTGGATCACTCCAGCGACAACGCCAACTTGCTTCTCACTTATCGCTCAGGTCTTCACGAAATGGCGCAGCTCATTCGGATTCGTTTTTGCTGCGCGGGACGATCTTGAGCCGTTTGCGTACTTTGGCCGCCTCTGCTCTTAGCGTTGCCGGATCACGAAACGCGGAACCCCCGTACTTGGTACACAAGAGAAACACTTGCTCATGGCTCATTGGTGCAGTTCCATCGACCTGCAAAAGATCGCGCATTACTGCCTCAAAGTTCCGCTCCGAGTCCCATGAGTCACCCCGTTCGTGCTTGGTTACAGCACGGGCCACGAGATTGATAAACTTGTGGTCGCCCCGGTCGCCTGCCTGCTTCATTCGCTCAATGAACGCTCCGCTTCTCATAAACATCGGATCGATGCGCAGCAAGCGTTCCCACGAGGTAGCGCAGTCATCCGACTTCGCGTTCTCAAGAGTGATGTAAACATGATCGCCCGCAAGGTGATGCGGCAGGATGACCGCCAAAAAGAACGCCCAGCCGATGGTTACTCCGGGCTTCTCAAGCAGTCCATCGACGTATGTATCAAATGAGATGCAGTCGTTCTTGATCTCATCGACCAGCGACACGATGAACTCTGACGGATCGGTTTCAAACTCGTCGGCGAGTGCCGAAGCTGCCTCGGCAATCTGCTCATCATCGAAGTGTCGCGTTAGCACTTTCTTCGGCACTTCGGCCCAACCTGCCATAGCCATCTCCACTACCCGCATGCATTCATCTGGGGAATCATACAGGTCTCGCCATGTATCAGACCAATGTTCATCCGCTCTGACGATATCACGAGCACGCTCATACGCTCGCTTCCCCAGCAGTTCCGGTAGTTCGCGATGAGCTGCATACAACTCTGCCAATGCCATGAGCACTTCTGTCGAGCCACTTCCGTTCATTTGCGCATGCTACCGCGCTCGTTTCGCCTTCGGCGACCAGGAACCGCTCCGCCGGCCGCGGTTCCTGGACCTCCAGGCCTCCCCCCGAAAGGGCTCATGGGCCAGCGTCGCGCGGGCGCGCACACATGCTGCCGGAACAGCAGGCGCGCACAGTGCGCGCAGCACTCGCCGACACGCGCTCAAATGCGGCCGAAAATTTTGTACATCATTTTGTACATTAATCGTTGCAAAACATGGTCGAATTGGTTAGAATGCGCACGTACGCACTAACAGCGCAACCCTTTAGAATAAGGGAAAACGTGCATAGCCGCGAGAAATCGCACCTTCGGATTCGACACTCATAACCCGGAGGTCGTGGGTTCAAATCCCACCCCCGCTACTTACCCGCCGGTTGTAAAGCCGACCGGCCCCACGGTTCACACCGAACGCCGCCGAGCCTCGCCGGCGTTTTCGCTTTCTGGCAAGGGTTTCGCGCACTCGGACGCTTGGCGGCGAGTCTCTCTTCTCGCCGTGGTCATCACCAGCCGATCAGACCTCACACGCGCCGAACGCCCGAATCGGGCCAAGGGTCTCTCCCCGCAACCCGTGCACGGGTTATCACATGGTTGGTCTCGCTATGTCGCAAACAACCGGGGAGGGTACGACCGCGATGCGGTCGCAACGGTCATCGTGTCACGCTTCTCGGTTCGGCATGACCGAAGGACACTCATCAGAGAACACCAGTCGTGATGCGCTGCAAAGGATACGGCTCCGGAGACCGTGATGTCATGTGTCTCCGAAGTTTCTGTCACGAGCGTCTACTCGCGCGGCAAGGACGCTGTCTGCCAAATGGCTTTGGTCCTGCAGTGCAGCGCATCGGTGTACGTCCATCCGTCCGGTCCGCCATACTCGAATCCGAGCACCTCATAGCCGGGCATCGCTTCTCGCCAGGTGGCGAGCGCCTGCTCATCGGCCTCGATTCCGAACAGGGGCACGTACACCCTTTGATTCAGAATGAGCGAGTTGGTGTAGTTCGCGAGATCCTCGCCGCTGTACCGCGGCGCGTCGATGCGCACGATCTCATACTGGCGGCCTGAAGCCGATGTGTGCTGCGCGAGAACCTTGACAACGCGCTCCACGCGCTCGAATTGCGAATGGTCGCGCGGCGGACGCTTCACCAGTATCCGCTCCGCATCCAGGAACTTCAGCAGGCAATCGACGTGATGGACGCCGAGATCCTCGTAGTTCGGAACAACAATAACGCGGTCGATCCCGAGTGCGGACCTGCAAATCGACAGGAATTGCTCACTGGAGACGCCGAGCGCCTCGTTCTCGCGCAGGACGGCTTCTGCGATGATCGCGGCGCCCAGCCCGTCGGTATCCACCGCGCCGCCGGTCAGCGCGATCGGCAACTCGATCCGAGGCAGGCCGAGCGCCCGCGCGACCGCCGCAGGCGCACGATCGTCAGGTTGAAAGTCAAGGTTCTCAAGCTTCGAGAGCCAGTACAGCGAGGCGTCTGGATCGGGTTCCGAGGCGGGATAATCGATGTAGCGCCCATCAACAAGATGGCATTGTCCTGATGCATCGAACACCGCGAAGGCGGCCCAGTCGCGAGTGCCGTACCAACCATCGCCTTGCGGTGTGATGATGAACGCGCGTCGGTCGTCGGCCACGCCCCATTCGTGCAGTATGCGCGCAGCTTCATCGCGATCCGCTTCATCGCGCACCGTGATGTAAAGCTTCACATCCGACGCCAGGGCAACTGTCAGATCGCGGGGCAGCCGTAGCGGCCATGCGATCAGCACACCGGTTGCAGGTTCCCACTCTGCCGCCATTCGCGCGCCATTGATTGCAGGGATCGGTCCTGCTGCGCGTGCATCGATGCGATGCGGAGGCGCGGTGATATGGACGTACCACCTCGTGAACGCAGCTCCGGCGATCAGCAGCGCCCCAGCCGCCACGATCGCAACGCAGATGACAATGCGTCGAAACCGCCAGCGCAGCCGCTGACCTGACAAGGCGGTCGCATCATTCGCCTGCGTCACATGCTCGCACGCACCGCTCATCGCGAAATGGTAGCAGAGCACCAGAAACCGGGACGTGCTGGAAAGTTGAAGCGCGATGCGGCCGGGTTATGGCGGTGGGCGAAAGAGAGACTCGGCCCGCTGTACGGATGGCATAGAGAACTCAAGGCGGCCCAGTGCATGGCGCACCGCGAAGTCTCATCCCTGATGCCGGAGCGCGCTGTGGATTCGACCCGCAACCCAGAAACCATGACTGTCGCCGAACGCGAGTTGGCTGCCGTCTGGCGAAAGCTCGCAGCGTTCGATCGCGATATTCCGCGTCAGGGCAACCGGCTCGCCACGTGGTGATAGGCCCGATGACGCATTCGTTATACTGGCCTCATGACGAGCTCGCGCGGCATACGAGCGCTGCTCCTGGCAGTCAGCGCTGTACTCGTTGGCTGCTCCAGCTTCAGCACAACGTCGCACTCGCCTCGCATCACCTGTCAGACTGAATACGAGATTCGATCCATCGGCAATCGCGCCGTGAAGGACGATGGCATGGTCGGCTTGTCCATCGGAGTCGCGATAGACGGTGTGATCGTGTTCAGCGATGGATTCGGGAACGCTGACTCTGATCGCTCCGTCTCCGCGACCGCTGGGACGATCTATGACATCGGCTCGATTGGCAAGCAATTCACGGCCGTTGCGATTTTGCAACTCGCGGAACGCGGCGAGCTCTCGCTTGGCGATCGCGTTCGGTCATTCGTTCCCGAACTCCCCCCGCACTTTCCGGACGCAACCATCGAACAGCTGCTCCGACACACGTCCGGGTTCGTTTCAGAAGAGTTGGATGAACTCAACGCCCCGATCGAGTACACCCGGCCTCGTTACGGCTTGGAGCTGCTCAGCGATGTGGCGCTCCAGGCCGGCAGGATGCTGTTTACAGAGAACGAAACCTGGGTGTACAGCAACGCCGGGTATCTCGTCCTGGGGCTCGTGGTCGAAGCCGCGTCGGGCATGCGGTACGACCAGTACATCCGTCAGCACGTGCTCGAACCGCTCGCTCCGCACTCAATGCGCGTCGGCGAGTACGCCCCGCCGCCGCAAGGCTCCGAGCGTCTTCGCCGGACACACGAGGGAGTGGCGCCTGTCCCCTTCATTCATATGTCCGCGTACGGCGGGCAGGGCTCGATCTGCAGCAGTGTCATCGATTTGCTGCACTGGTCGGATGCCCTCAACGACGGGAGGATTATCTCCCGCAACTCGCTTTCTCTCTTTCGGTCGACGACGCAGGTGCGCGGTGCGGAGGGGACTGCCGAGATCCCCTATGGAATGGCGCAGCGTTTCGGAAGCATCGATGGCCATTCCAAGGTGGGACACACCGGCACGTTCGACGGCGGCTCCGCAGCCCTCGCGTACTACCCGGGCGCATCGTTGGAGATTGCGGTCATCACAAACACGCGCGGGCAGGGCACGCCGCACGCATACCACATCGAGACCGAGATCGCCAAGCTGATCCTCGGGATTCCCGCTCCCGATGTCCGTGCGCAGCGCACACCGGTGACGCACGAGCAGCGCCAAGCGATCGAGGGGGCCTACACCAACGGTAACATCTTCGTAGCCACGATCGAGAGGGATGAACTCGTCGCGATGCGCGATGGCCGCGAGATTGCGCGCCTGGTCCACATCGGTGGCATGAGATTCCGCGATCCGGATGCGCCGGACGTGTTCGAGTGGTTCATCATGGATGGGAAGAACGCCGGCTGGTGGGTGCATAGCGTGAGCGGCAACTTCCTGGAGGTTGTTCGGCGGGTGGAACCATAAGGACCCCACTGAGGCGGAACATAGCCAAACTCGCTTGGACGCCGGCTCTGCGAGGTTGTTGCCGGGGCTATCGGCAGAACGTCTCTGCACACGGAGCATTATCGAGGAAACGCCAACAACGGATGCAACGGTGTTCACGCACCGCGCGAAGTGGTCAAGATGCGACCACGGCGAGGCGCGATACCATGCTGTCATGCGCTATGCGATGATCATGGCAGGTGGCGCCGGTACCCGGCTTTGGCCGATGAGTCGGGTGAATCGGCCAAAGCAGTTGCTTCCAATCATTGGCGGCCAATCGCTGCTTGAGATTGCGGCGTCGCGCATGGAAGGTCTGGTGCCGCGCGAGCGGCGGTTCATTTGCACGAATGAGTCGTTTCGAGAGCAGATTCGCAAGGCGATGCCGGAGTTTGGCGACGACCAGATTCTGGGTGAACCGATTGGCCGTGATACCCTGAATGCTGTGGGTTTCACTGCTTCGGTCCTGGCGAAGTCGGATCCAGAGGCGATCTTTGCTGTGCTCACGGCAGATCACATGATCGAGCCGACGGACGAGTTTCGGGAGAAGTTGGATCTCGGATTCACGCTTGTTGAGCGCGATCCCAACCGTTTCGTGACGTTTGGCATCACGCCGAGCCGACCTGAGACGGGCTTTGGCTACGTTGAGCGCGGCAGGGCGATTGCGGGATCTGCCGGAGCATTTCATGTGGAGCGGTTCGTTGAGAAGCCGGATGCTACAACGGCCGAGGCGTTCCTTGCAGCGGGCACTTTTTCGTGGAACAGTGGCATGTTTGTGTTGCACGCGGTCACCGTGCTTGAAGCGATCGCTCGATTTCGCAAGGACGCATATGAGGGATTGATGCAGATTCAGCGGGCGTGGGGAACGCCGGATCAGATGCGCGTGCTGGCGGATGTCTATCCGGCGCTGCCAAAGGTCAGCGTTGATTACGCATTGATGGAGCCGGCCTCGCGCGATTCGGAGCTGGATGTTTGCATAGTTCCGATGGACGTGCAGTGGCTCGACATCGGCAGCTGGCCGAGTTACGGTCAGACGCTGGCCGCTGATGAGCGGGGGAATCGCACCAGCGGCACCGCTACACATCTCGACTCGAACCATGTGCTCGTCGTTTCGGATGATTCATCTCACATGATCGCGACGATCGGCTGCGATGATCTCATTATCGTGCATACACGTGATGCAACTTTGATCTGCCGCTCGGATCAGGGGCAGCGCGTGAAGGAGATGGCGCAACGGATGGATGAGAGATTGTCGTGAGCAGAGTCGCTCCCTCCGGATGGCCTGCACACGTTGCTGGTAACTTCGATGCGCGAGTTTGATCTTCTCAAACATGTTTATGCTGCGAACGCGACTTTGAAGCAAAGTAGCGGCATCGTTGAGATTCCACCCGGAGATGACATGGCGATGCTTCGTCTTGCCAGCGGGGCCCGCGTTCTCGCATCTGTTGATCAACTCGTCGCTGGACGGCATGTGAATCTCGACACCACTCCGTTGAAGCTCGTCGGCCGGAAGGCCATGGCGCGCAGTTTGAGCGACATCGCAGCGATGGCGACGCGGCCGCTTGCTTCACTCGTTGCGGCCGCACTACCGCCGGACTTTGGTGAAGAGCGTGCGAGGGAACTCTTTGACGCCATGCGCGCAACCGCAAGTGACTTTGAATGCCCGCTGATCGGTGGCGACATCGCCTTTCACAAAGGTGGTGGCCATCCGCTGGTGTGTTCGGTGACCGTATTCAGTGAGCCGATTCGAATTGAGCCGGGTGGCGAGATGCTTGAGCCGATGACACGGTGCGGCGCGAAGCCGGGTGATCGTGTTTACGTGACAGGGCAACTCGGCGGCTCACTGAATGAGGATGGCACCGGGCGGCATCTCACCTTCACGCCGCGCATTGCTGAAGCGATCGAACTCGCATCGCTGCTGCGCAGCAACCTCCACGCTATGATCGACATCAGTGACGGCCTCGGCCGCGATGCCATGCACATCGCGGAGCAGTCGGGCGTTGCCATCGAACTTGAAGCCGCACGTCTTCCTTGCCGCATCGGAATCGACTGGCGCCGAGCTGTGTCGGATGGTGAGGATTATGAGCTGTGTTTCGCAGCCATTGGCGAAGTGCCGAACGCTGTCAAGGGTGTATCGGTCACATGTGTGGGGCAAGTCATAGAACTTCAACAGCGTGAAGGACCGCGTTGCACGGTGCGCGATGGCGAATCAGTTGTCGATGTATCGACCTTCGGATGGCAGCACGAATCATGCTGATTGCAACGTTCACGAGTCGTGGTGAAGAGCAGACGATGGGACTCGCTGAGCGCCTTGCGCGAGCGCTTGAACCGGGCGACATCCTTGCGCTTCGAGGCCATTTAGGTGCGGGAAAGACATGCTTCGTTCGCGGCCTTGTTCGTGGACTCGGCATCGAACAAGCAAGAGTGTCCAGCCCGACGTTTGTGATCTGCAAGGAATATGCAGAGGCGAATGGGCTGGTGATCGAGCATATCGATGCCTATCGCCTCAGCGGGCCCGACGATCTTGATTCGATTGGATGGGATGAGATGCTGCGCTCCGGCGAAGTCATCATGGCAGTGGAGTGGCCGGAGCGGCTTGGGGACGCTCTTCCGGCAGCTCGACGCATCGACATCTCGTTCCAACATGCGGGGCTAAACGAGCGAATAATCACAGTAGAAGCTGAAGGCGAGATCGCTGCACGACTCAACGAACGCTTCAGCGTGTAGTGCAGATGCCCGGCGGAGCATCGGCTCACTCTCACTATGGCGAAGAGCAACAATTGCAACACCGAAGAGTCACCCCATTGTCGGACCTGCGGCGGACTCGTCAGAAATGACGGACAACACAGCCCGTTCTGCTCCGAACGATGTCGACTCGCAGACCTCGGTCAATGGTTCAGCGGCTCCTATAAAGTGAGCAGACCCGTTGAGGAGCGCGACCTCGATGAAGAGTCGTGATCGTTCGCAGCGCGAACGACTCCACTCAGTACAACGTTCGCGCAAGCAGTTGGCCCAGCGCGACGATGAGAACGAGAACAATGACCGCGCCCAGCGTAACAAGCATCCACTTGAGGAGGCGCCGACGTCGGCGGGCTGCGCGGTAGAACTCGGGCACTTCGAGCGCCATGACATATCGCAACAGTTGCGCAGGCGCCTCCGCTGCTAGCGGCACGCCGAGCTCTCCTGCCATGGCTTCGTCCGCTAGGTCAAGATGCCGCTGCGTTGCAGAGGTCGAGCAGTCCATCGCACGGGCCATCTCGCGTACATCCATCCGGTACACTCGCGCAAAAATCCACGCCTCGCGCAGCTGCGTGTGCAGGCCGGCGAGCGCCTTCGCTACCTCGCACGATACCCCGGGCGCATCGAGCAACATCCCCGGTGAGATCTCGCGGCTGCGCAGCACCGTCAGTCGATCGAGATGCGCCCCATCCAATTGGCTCACATCCGGCTGGGCATCGACCACCGCAGAGATGACCCCAGCCGCCAGTCTCGCATTGCCGCTAAGCAGTGTCGCCAAACGATACACTCGCCTCTCGCATGCACTGCGACTGAGCATGGAGCAAGTATAGAACAAGTCAACACGTCTAAAGGTGCGCGTAGTTCCGAGCGCGCCGAGCGATACCGCAGGGGCAGCGGTAACTTGTCAACGCACATCCGCCGGATCATCGGCCGGGCCGGCTTGAAGCCGTGGCCGCGCTTGTTCCACAATCTGCGGGTATCGTGCGCGTGCGACTGGTGCGAGCGGTTCCCGTCGCTCCTCGCGGCCGGCTGGCTGGGGCATTCGCCATTGATCGCGGCACGGCACTACCTTCAAGTGCGCGTACACACTTCGACCTTGCGGCGGGGCTGGATCAAGGCGGCGCAGAATCCGACGCACGAATGGGCGTTACTGGATTCGAACCAGTGACATCTGCTGTGTAAGAGCAGCGCTCTAGCCGCTGAGCTAAACGCCCTGGCTCTATCGTAGCCGGTTGTGGTACAGGCGGCTCGGTGACTGCCGGGACCATTCATGCCCCGTCTCACGGACCTGAGCGCTGGGCGGGGAGTAACGACCCCGCCAGTCGGGACCACCTGACACACTCCGGTGGAGCGGATCTGTTCGACGCGTTCCGAAACGAGTATCGTCTCGCCATGCGGTACCGGCGCCTCTTTCTCCTCGGTTGCATTTTGATCGCCAACACGCTCACTCTCGGTGTGGTGGGCACTCTGGCAGTCGCGCTTCTCATGGGCGAATTCAAATGGAGCGATCTCGGTGCAATCTTCACTGATGCAATTGTCCAGCCGGGTTCGATCACCTTGATCTGGCTGCCCGCTTCAATTGTCAGCATCACACAATTGCTGTTTGTGCTGCCGGTCTTCTCGATGCGTCTGAACGCATCGGAGCGTGGGCGGTCGATGGTGCTGAGCGTCGTTGGTGCAGCGTTGGTCGCAGCAATTCTGTTTCTGGGGCTCTTTGTGGGCTTGAGTGAACTAATCTATTTCGTGGTCACAGGCAGAGTGGAGGTCGGTGATTTTTTCGGTGAATACATTGTTCGATATGCTGCACGGTCCTCCATAGAGCGTTGGGCGTGGTGGCCATTTGTACTGGCGAGTTGGATGGTCTGGACGCCGATTCTCTTGTTCTTCTGCCGCCGAACGCCGCCCTCGCGTTTGCATTCGCGACTGGCGTTCTGGCTGCTCGGCGGAACGCTCGCAGAAGTGATGGTCATCGTGCCTCTGGACATTTTCGTACGAAGGAAAGCGAATTGCTATTGCAACACGGGCACTTTCTGTGCGTTGGTGCTGTCGTCATTTGCGCTGCTTTGGCTGAGCGGACCGGGCATTGTGCTGGCGCTGACGAGCAAGCGCCGTCGCTGGTGGCGGGAGATGCGATGCGATGAGTGCGGCTACGAGAAAGGGCCGTCGCCCGGAAGCCGGTGTCCGGAGTGCGGCTCGGATTGGGGAACGTAACCTGGCCTGATACTCCGCAGCGGCGGGCAAATCGCTGCGATCTGAGATTCCTGATACAATCCGTGATTCCGCTCATTCCTAACCGCCGTGAGACTGTGAGACTTCCTTCCATGACCACTGCTTCCGCCGCACCTGCACAGACCAATCTGAACGACGCACTCATCCATCGCAACCTGCCCGCAGCCGCGCTTATCGAGATGGCGGTCCGCCGAGGCGAGGGCGTACTTGCCGCCAACGGCGCACTTGTCTGTGACACCGGCGAGCGCACCGGCCGCTCCCCCACCGACAAGTTCCTGGAAGATACGCCGGGCATTCATGACAACATTGACTGGGGCCGCACCAATCAGCCCATCACCCCCGAGAACTTTGCTCGCATCGAGCAACTTGCGTTCAAGCATCTTGCCGGCCGCGATGAGCTCTTCCGCTTCGACGGCTACGCAGGCGCCGATCCCGACTACCGCCTCAAGGTCTCGGTCATCTGTGAGGAAGCGTGGCACGCGCTCTTTGCCAGAACGCTCTTCATCAATGCACCGGCGAGTGAACTTGAAGGATTCGACGACGATGTGACTTTGCAGGGCAACCGTCGCGGAGATGCTCGCTGGACCATCATCAACGCGTGCAACCTGAAGATCCCCAATTTCGCTGACTATGGCCTGAACTCGCCGCTGTGCATCATTCAGTCGCTCGAGCAGCGAAAGGTCGTCATCGTCGGCACGCGCTACGCCGGCGAAATCAAGAAGTCGATCTTCTACGCCATGAACTACGACCTGCCCGACATGCGGGTCTTCCCCATGCACTGCTCGGCCAACGTGGCGCAGGATGACGCGAGCAATGTCGCGCTCTTCTTCGGCCTCTCCGGCACCGGCAAGACGACGCTCTCCGCTGATCCGAACCGGCTGCTCATCGGCGATGACGAGCACGGCTGGTCGAATCGCGGCGTCTTCAATATCGAAGGCGGCTGCTACGCCAAATGCATTCGACTGTTCAAGGAAGGCGAGCCGGAAATCTGGAACGCGATCCGCTTCGGCTCCGTGCTCGAGAACGTCGTCATCGATGAGCGCTCGCGCGAGCCGGATTACGACGACGCGACCAAGACCGAAAACACGCGCGTCACTTATCCGGTGTCCTTCATTGAGAACGCTGTCATTCCGTCGGTCGGTAATCATCCGAAGAACGTCATCTTCCTCACCGCCGACGCCTTCGGCGTGCTGCCGCCTGTCTCGAAACTCACGCGCGAGCAGGCGATGTACTACTTCATCAACGGCTACACCTCGAAGCTCGCCGGCACCGAAGCGGGCGTTACCGAGCCGGTACCGAACTTCTCCGCCTGTTTCGGCGGCCCGTTCCTTCCGCGTCCCGCAATGGTCTATGCGCAGATGCTTGCCGACCGCATCGAAGAGCACAACGCCGATGTCTGGCTGCTCAACACCGGATGGACCGGTGGACCATACGGCGAGGGGCATCGCTTCAAACTGGCCTACACCCGCGCATTCGTGACTGCCATTCTCAACGGATCGCTGCGCGAAGCGAAGCTTGATACGCATGACATCTTCGGCCTGCACATGCCTGTCGATGTGCATGGTGTGCCGCGCGATGTGCTGCATCCGCGCAATACATGGAAGGATAAAGCGGCGTATGACGAGAAGGCCCGTCATCTCGCTTCGCTCTTCCGCCAGAACGATGCGAAGTACGAGATCAGCGCGGAAGTCCGAGCAGCCGGGCCGAAGGTGTGACTGGTGTGCGCTCTGGCTCAGGTCGCAGATACGCCGTGGCGTGCGTTTCGCTGCGCAGCATCAACTGACGACGCAGCGGCATGGTTCAGCCGACACTCCGCCCGGTCCGGCCGCTACGCAGAGCAAGCGCAAGACAGGCGACTGCGGTGACCGCGAGCAGAATGAATCCCCATGCGTAGTTGCCGGTCGCTTCGCGCAGTGCGCCGACAATGAGCGGCGGGAAGAATCCGCCGAGCCCGCCGGCCGCGCCCACCAATCCGGTGACCGTTCCCACCGATTTGGGAAAATACTCCGGCACAAGTTTGAACACGGCGCCGTTGCCCAGGCCGATCGCCACCGCCATTCCCAGGGCCCCGATCGTGAAGGTGATCATGGTCGGGCAGGCCATGAAGATTGCAAATGCCGCGGTGAGAGGAAACACCCACAGCAGAACCGCCCGCCCGCCGATGCGATCGCCCAGCCATCCACCGATCGGCCGCAAAATCGTTGCCAGCACCACGAACCCCGCCGTTCGAAAGCCGGCATCCTGCGGCGTCAGCTCGAACATCGCGGTTAAGAACTTCGGCAGTGAGATCGCCATCGCGACGAAACCGCCGAACGTCAGAAAGTAGTACGCGCACAGAACCCATGCCATCGGCTCTCGCAGCGGCACAATGCTCTCGCGCAGCGTCTTCGGCCGCACCACGCCGGGCGGATTCTTCGCCAGCGCGATGAACAAAACCAGCCATAAACCAGCCACGATCGCAAACGTCCAAAATCCCCACGCATATCCCGCCGCGGCCACGATCAACGGCGCACCGAAGCTGGCCAGCGACTGCCCGATGTTGCCCGCTCCATAAATGCCAAGCGCAGCGCCTTGCTTCTGCGGCGGATACCACCGGCTGGCGAACGGAGCTCCCACAGCAAAGCTGGCCAGTCCAATACCCACAAAGAAGCCGCAGATAAGAAGCTGCCAGTAAGCAGCGACTAGGCCGAGCAATACCGTCGGGACGATGGCGAGCGCAATCGTCCAGATGAACACGATGCGGGCTCCGAACCTGTCCGTCATCATGCCCAGCGGAATTCGACCGAGACTTCCGAGCAGTACCGGCAGCGAGATCGCGATCCACACCTGCAATTCGCTCAGATCCAACTGTTCCTGAATGCTGCCCATCATGGCCGACACGGAGCCGAACACCGCAAAGCACACGGCGAACGCGCCGGTGGCCAGCGTCAGTTGCAATGCGTTCCCCTCGTTTACCGGCGAAGTCGCAGCTTGCTCGCTCATCGACGCTCGCGCTCCATGCGGTAGAGATAGCGCAACAGGCCCAGGTTGAGCAGGAAGCAGAACGAGCTCGCCAGCGCAGCAGGCCAAATCACCGATTCATCGCCCCCCAGCCATGCATTCATTGTGGCGGTGAGCAGCCAGAGTTGCAAAATCACCAGCGTCAGCACAAACACGAGCATGCCGTACACGATCGTCGTGCGCTGCTCGCGCGTAAATGGTCGCTTTGGTGCAGTCGAAGGCATGGATCGAGTCTCTTTCATGAAGCTACGGCTGAACATGGAGCAAAAGGGCGAAGGGGCAGAGGGGTGAAGGGGTCGAAGATTCGTAGCACCTAACTCCTAACTCCTAACTCCTAACACCTAACACCTAACACCTAACCCCTAGTATTCAAACGGTTCTCCACTCCACACCCGTCGCATACACATCATCGCCACGAATCTCCAGAGTGATCCTTGGCAGCGGCCTCGGCGGCGGACCGGCCAGCACGTTACCCGTCTGCAAATCAAAGTACCCTTCATGACACGGGCAGTGAATGACGCCCTTCTCCACATCCGGGATCACCGCGCACGCCAAGTGCGTGCACATCTGGCTGTACGCCACCAGCGCCACCGCCCCTGATTCACTCCCGCGTTGCGGCAAGCGCGTCAGAATGCAACGGTCCGTCTCCTCCGGGTATCGAAAAACGATTGTCTGCCCCACTTCCAATTCGCGCAGTGATGCAATGCGCTTGATTTCCGGCTTGCCGCCCCCCCACTTGCGCCGGCGGAACCAGTTCTGGCCGATGATCCAGAACTGTCCAACCACAAATGCGAAACTCGTGAGCACCATGAATTTGGTGAAGTCACGCCGGGCGACGTAGTGATCCTGCGGCCAGTCGATTGGAAAATCCTGCCGCCACTGCGGCTGCTCCTCAAGTGGTCTGCCGTCCGGCGGAACCGTCACGCGCTCCGGATCACGAGCGGCCTGATATACATCCACCGGCGCTGTCCCCGTCAATCCCTCACGCCCAGGTGTGTCGATGCGAATGTCAACAAAGCGCGGCGGCGAGTGCTGGGCTTCGTTTGTGGGCGGTCGCGTCGAATCCGAAGTGGCCATGCTGCGATTGTACATTGATGGGAAAGTGTGTGGATAGGTAATCCGCCCGGGCATGCCATGCGTCGAGTAACAACGTTCCAGTATCGCGGAAAGCGCGGGCGTTCACCGTTCAGGAGTACGCACAGGCGCTGCCTGCGCCACCGTAGAATGAGTC
This sequence comes from uncultured Isosphaeraceae bacterium, assembly GCA_964523675.1. Classification (GTDB taxonomy): domain Bacteria; phylum Planctomycetota; class Phycisphaerae; order Phycisphaerales; family SM1A02; genus CAZFZT01. The sequence goes on along the minus strand of CAZFZT010000051.1, from coordinate 10,183 downwards.
ATGCCGGTGAGCGATTCCGACGTTGACCCAGATCGCTCGGGTTGAATGTGGCGGATGCTTCGTCGCAGGCGCGGCCTGTGCGAGAAGTGCGCATAGCCGATCGGCGGCAACCCCGTTTGCACCAGATGCGGCGCGGCAGTACGGGCTTGGGTGGTATCCACCTCCGAGTGACTCGCACAGGCGAGACCCCTGTGCTACCGTCAATTCGTCCGCTTAATCCGCTTGTGTTGGCAGGTCGCGCGTCTCCCGCAGCAGGAGCGCCATCTGCCGGATCGCGCCGAGGTGATAGGCCGCATGGGCGATCATCGCGATCGCGCCGGTGAGCATCATCTGATCCGGCCAGTCCTGCTGCGATTCGATGTGCTGTTTCGCTTCCTCGAATTCGCTCAGCAGCGACTGCTGCAACTGCTGCCATTGCTTATCGTTCACGCTTGCAACGGACCACGAAGTGGAGAAGTCCGGTGAGGGGCTCTCGCCGCGAAAATGGGCGTTGGCATACGCGAGCGAAAACCGCAGATGTTCGGTATGGGCAGCGATCGTTCGACCGGTTGGAACGAGCCGCCGCGAAGCGTCTGCGGCCGTGATCTGCGCGAGCGTGCCGAGCAGACCGGCGTCCTTGTGCTGCGTCACGATCCATGTGTAGGGCTTGTCCGGCCCGGCACAAACCTCCACGAGAAGCTCCGCGAGAATGACATTGATCGTGGCAGCGGGAATCGCAGGCATCGCCGGGATTGTACCTCCTATCATTCGAGCGTCTGATCAGGAGGCGCTCCATGGCCGGCCGCGAGTATTCATCGTATCAACAGGGCATCATCAACCGCTACTACGAGCATAAGGACACGATCGCGCTGCAGCGGCTGGGCGAGATCGTCTCCGACATGTATCTTGCGCAGGGAAGGGCGCGCGATAAATTGTGGGATAAGGCGCGCGGCTCGCTCATGAAGATTGCGCCGAGCGATCCGCGCACGATTGAAGTGCTGCGCGAACGAAACGTGGAGAAATTAGCGGCGTTGGTTGGTGAACTGAATGCGCAGGCAGGCTCGCAGCCGGCCGGTGGAGGTGGAGCCGAATCCGGCGGCAGCGCGAATCCGCAAGCGAGTGATGTGCCGGCAATCGAGAATGTTGCAGCGCCGGTGGAGCGTGGTGGTTCATCGCCTTCGCCGGAGAACCTCAAGAGCGCGATGAAGGCGTTCCGAAAGCGATTGAAGCTGACGCGGCTTGACGATGAATCTCGCCTGGCGCGGAGTCCTATGAGCAGCGGCAAGGCATCGCAGATTCGCGCCATTCTGCCGCCCCGCGAGTTTGGAACCGAGGTGTGGGAGGAGCTTGTGAATCAGGGGAAACTCAAACGGGCCGGCGGCGGGTTCTATGAACTCATTGAATGAGCAGCGCGTTCACGCAGGTGCGGCACGATTCCGATTCGTCAACACAGCGGCCACATGGGTGAGCATGCAGCGATAGCATCGCTCCAAGGAGCCGATATGGCGCATGGACTCGACCAGCCCGAGCGTTTCTGCCTTGGATGCACGCAGTCGCTGCGCGGCGTCATCAGCAGTCGATGCCCGGAGTGCGGCAAACCATTCGATCACGATGATGCGCGGACCACTTCAGCAGTGCCGCGCACAGAGTTCTGGCTGGCGCTTGCGACATCGCACCGCGTCCTGCTGGTGCTGATGGGGGCGGGCTCATTGGTGATCATTGCGCTGTGCGCGGTTGGTTATGATCCGCTCTGGCTGTTCCTGCCGGCCTTTGTCACGATCCATATTCTGCTGGTGATGATCGTTCTTGCTGTGATTCCGAAATTGCCGATCAACTGGAAGGAGCGTCTTGCTGCGCCGCTGATCGTGGGCGTGATTGTCAGCGTGCCCTTCACCGTCTGGCCGCTGCGGGTCACGTTCGCGCTGCATCGACCTTGGCTTGAGCCGATTGCGCAGCAGGCGCGCGAGAGCGGCACGATGGCCGAGCGCGGCCGCACGGGTCTGTTCGAGTATCGCCAGGTGCGGCGCATCGAGGAAGGCAGCGTCGGATTCCAATTCACCGGCGGCGCAGGCGGCGGCGTGTACCTCGTGCAGCGCGGGCCGAACAACGCGCTCATCTGGTACAACACGAATTGGATCTACTCACTCGGCCACGATTGGTATCTGGTGTATGAAGATTGATCGGCGGCGCAAGAGG
>CAZFZT010000051.1:0-7998 GCA_964523675.1 uncultured Isosphaeraceae bacterium | reverse complement strand
CCAGCGTTTCTCAAGGAGACCGCCCCATGCCGCCCGACACCCCCGGAACCCCCGGAACCCCCGGAATCCCCGGAATGCCGCCCGGTAGCCCAGGAACCTCGCGACTTCGCGTTCACGAGCGCGAAGGCATCGTGTGCGTCGAGTTCATCGATCGCAACATTCTTGATGAGGCGAACATTCAGAGGATCGGCGAAGAGATCAGCCGCATCGTGGAAGAGCAAACACAGCCGCGACTGCTCATCAACTTTGAGAACGTCGATCACCTCTCCTCGGCTGCGCTCGGCACGCTCATCACGATCAACAATAAGATCAAGGCCAAGGACGGGCAGCTGCGCCTTGCGGGAATCGACCCGCAGATCTACGAAATCTTCCGGATCACGAACCTGCAGAAACTGTTTCAGATTCACGATTCGATAGAGAGCGCGATGCAGTCGTTCTCTTGAGTTCTTCAAGCCAGCCGTCGCGGTCATCGTGGCTCGCGACGCTGGCCGCGTACGTCGCGCCTACAGGTTTGCGGAGCCATTCCGCCACACCTCCCCCTGCTCTTCGCACGAAAGAATCATGTCCACTCGCCACGCATCCACGGCAGATGGTGGTCGCTCATTCAGAGAGCGAATCCGGGTGGCGAATACGGCATCGGAGGTCGAAGCGGTGGAACTGCGGCTGGTCGAGCAGTTGGCCCGGCTTGGTTACGACGAGAGTTCTGCATTCGCAGTGCGACTCGCCTTTCAAGAGGCAGCAAACAACGCGCGGGTGCATGGCAATGCGCGTGATGAAGCAAAGCACATTGCGATCGAGTTCGACATCGATGAGACGCGCGCGCACATCGATGTGGCCGATGAAGGCCCGGGCTTCGATCCCGCAAGCGTTCCCGATCCGACATCCCAGGAGAATCTCGAGATCCCGGCGGGGCGCGGTCTCACGCTCATTCGTGCATTCATGTCAGAAGTCGAAATCGTGCCGCCTGGCAACCGGATTCGCATGACGTATCTGCGGCCAAGCGGTGACCAGAGCCAGCCCGAGGTGTGAGCGGCTGAGGCGCTCGCTCGATTCATGCGTTCCCCCGTGCAACTTTGATTATACTGGCCGGGCATGTCCACGCAGACCGCTCATGCCGGCAAGCGACCCGCGCGTTTCCCCAGAATGCGATTGGTGTCGGTATCGGGCCCCTCTTCGGTTTCACTCGAATTGATCCCACCTGGACCGATCACGATCGGCCGGCGCATGGGCCATGACATTCAACTGGCCGATCCATCCTCGCGCGATCATGCCATGCTGGTTTGGACAGAGCATACAGAAAGCTCCCTCGCCGAAGCTGCTGCGGATGCAGTTTCCGATGGCCACTGGTGCATTATCGACACTGAGTCGAAGCACGGAACGCGCCTCAACGGCGAGATGCTCAAGCCGCAAATGCGCTTTCCGCTCGAGCACGGCGATCTAATTCAGATTACGCACTGGACCCTTCAGATCGTCGATGAACAGCGCCAAAGGCAGGATTCATCCTTCGTTGCTGTGTGCGATGATGACCCTTCTGCCGAGTCGACGCTTATTTCGGAAGTTCGCTCCTCTCAGGCGATTCACCCGTCGCAGCGGCAGCTCGATCAACTGCTCAGTTGCGCGACGGCCATTCATCAGGCGGCGGACACGACGTCGCTGGCTGAAGCAGTGCTGGATGCGCTTGTGCGTGCGACAGGACTTCCCAACGCCGCTTTCCTCAAGCCGCTGACAGCCGACGGTCAGGTGAGCGTGGTCAGTCAGCGCGGCGCGATACTCTCCAAGCACGGCCGGCCGAACCTCAGCCGCTCGCTTATCGAACGAGCAAGCTCTGGCGCAGCGGTGCGCATGAACCGATCACAGCACCAGGCGTTCACGGGCGCGAGTATTCTCGAACTTGGCATTGAAGAAGCGATCTGCTCGCCGATCATGCTGAGCAATACTGTCGCTGGCTACATCTATGTCGACTCACGTCGCGGCGATGCCGAATCAGCCCCCATCACTGCTGATGCGGCGGAGTTCGTCGTGGGGCTGTCGCAGATCACGGCGATGGCGATGGCGAACTTGATGCGGCTCGACCTCCAAAAGCGCTACTCGCGCATCGAGGCCGACATCGCAGCCGCCGCTGAGGCGCAGCGCTGGGTGTTGCCGACCCGGCAAGGTGACTTCGGACCACTGACGTATCTTGGAGAGAGCCGGCCCGGCAAAGTGGTTAGCGGCGACTTCTTCGATGTCATTCGACTCGACAGCCATCGGCTTGGCATCACGCTCGGCGACGTCTCAGGGAAGGGCATTGCTGCGTCTGTCTTGATGACGGTTGCGCAGGGCTTCCTTCACGGGTCGATCGCACAACACGGCGACCCGGCCCGGGCTGCCTTTGACCTGAACCGGTATGTCGAGCCCCGCTGCGCCACTGGACGCTTTGTCACGCTCTGGGCCGGGGTCTTCGACGCTGCTGCGGGAACGCTTACGTACGTTGATGCCGGCCACGGGTATGCGCTACTCTCACATGGTGATGCCGTCGCCCACCTCAACAAACGCGGCGGCGTACCAATCGGCGTGGCGCCTGATTCTCCATATGACAACGCCGTCGTGTCACTTGAGCCCGGCAGCCGTATCCTGGTGGTGAGCGACGGCCTGATCGAACAGACCGGACGCGATGCAATGAAGGATGAGGAGTTCGGCTTTGAGCGCGTCAAAGGCATTCTGCGAAGCGTGCAGGATGGGGATGATGAAATCGCCGCACTTTTCGACGCCATCGACCGCCATGCCGGCGGTCCGCTCGCCGACGATGCAACAGCCGTTCTCGTCCGGAGGGGAAGCGCATAAGCCGATCAGAAGACTCTGGCGAATGCCCGAAACTTCGCTCCCGGCGGGTAGACGCCGGAGCGAGTCGGCTACACTCCGGCCGCATCCCGATTTCACGGCTCCATTCCAATCCAGCGGCCGTATCGTGTACCATCTGCGGCTCGCCTGTCATGGATGCATTGGCAATTCCTCGAACCCATCGTGTCCCACCGTTACAAGACGATTCTCCTCTTCGGCCCGCCCGGCGTAGGCAAAGGCACACAGGGTCGGCTTCTGGGTTGCATCCCGGGCATGCATCATCTGGCGAGTGGTGACATCTTCCGTTCACTCGATCGTGAATCTGAGCTCGGCCGGAAGTTCTATGAGTATTCGGTGAAAGGCGAGCTCGTGCCGGACGACCTGACCATCGCCCTTTGGCAGGAGTACGTGCAGTCGCTCATCTCCCAGGGCCGGTTCTCGCCAGCCAAGGACATGCTCGTGCTCGACGGCATCCCGCGCAGCATTCCCCAGGCCGAAGCGATCGACACACATGTTGAGGTGTTGCGAGTCATACATCTGCGATGCACGAATCTTGACGCGATGATCGGCCGTATGAAGCGCCGCGCCCGCTTGGAAAATCGACATGACGACGCCGACGAGAACGTCATTCGGCGACGATTCGAGGTGTATGAGGCGGAGACTGAGCCGGTGCTCCGGTATTACCCGAAGGAGTTGGTCTCGGACGTTGAAGCACTGGGAACGCCGGCGGAAGTCCTCCAGCGTGTGCTGGGCGTGGTCGTACCGGTCTACAACGACCATTTCCAAAACCCGCTGGGCGAGGAACAAGGCGTCGGCGAGGCGGTCGGACAGTGATGCGGTGGCCAGGCGGCGATGGCTACACAATCCCCGCAAGATGCTAGACTAGTCGCTGCCATGCATTGCTGCGATTCGATCTTCCATCGAGTTGGGCAAACCGCTGGGCGGGGAGCCGCAGCGGTCTTGGCGATGTACACAGCTGCGGCGTTCATCGCACCAGAGTCGCATGCTCAGTTCCGAGCCCCGGACATTGAAATTGAACTTGACCAGTTCGGCCTTGGCGGCCAGTTCCTGCCGGGCACGATTGTTCCGATGCGGCTCGTCCTGACGAACAGCCCTGCCGGTTCTCTCGATGAAGTCGTCTCAACCTGGGTTCAGTGGGAAGTGCCGAATGCTGATGGTGACGTTGGCGAATATGGACGGCCGATCACGCTTCAGCGCGGCCAGCGCATACCGCTTTGGCTCTACGCTCCGGTGCCGCCCGGCTCACACTCCAACAGCATCTGGACTGTTCGCGTGTTTGAGTACACTGACGGAGAGCGACGACATGAAATCGGCGGTCGCCGCATCCAGCCGGCCGACTTCAGCAGCATCAGCCGCGATATGCCGCTGAACTCGACGCCCATTGGCGTCGTCGGCAGCAGATGGATAGGGCTCAACCACTATCATCCGGTGCGCGAGGAAGCGGTCCCCTTTAACGGACCAACCTTCGTCGTGCGCGGCCTCCGAACCGACCGTCTACCCGACCGCTGGGAGGGTCTCTCACCGTTCGAGGCGATTGTCTGGGCGGACGCACCGCCTCAGGAATTGACCGCCGACACTGCCGGCGCCCTACGGGAGTACGTTCGATTCGGCGGGCACCTCATCATCGTTCTGCCTGAGGATGCCAATCCATGGCAGTTCGGCGGCCGGGCGCAGACGCCGCTCTCGGACATCCTCCCGCAACAGGAACCGCGTCGCGATCTTGCTGTTCCTATCAGTGAAACGCTTCCGATCCTCTCCAAGTCGCGGCATCTGCCATCAGACGTTCCTGACTTCCCGCTGGGAGTCCGCGTCTTCAAGGCGATCGGGGTTGAAGACGGTTTCAATTCCATTGACCCACCATACGAACCATTGCTTGCTCTACCCGACGGTCGGGTCATTGCTGTTCAGCGCACCTTCGGCCACGGTCGCATCACGATCATCGGCCTCGATGTCTCGCAAACGCGACTCGCCTCTGTGGGGCTGCCTCATGCGGATGTCTTCTGGAATCGCATCCTTGGCCGCCGTGTCGATACACCCAGCGGCAATGAGTTGCAGACGCTGATCGACGAACGCATGCTGATTGCCGCTCGCAGTGCAAGCACTGTGCATGCGATCGGCAGTGGTCCGCTGATCCTGCAACAGATCTCGATGGACACCACGGCGGGCCTCGGTCTGATGCTCGCGTTGCTGCTCTTCTGCACATACTGGGCGCTCGCCGGTCCCGGCGGCTTTGCGTTACTGAAACTCTATAAGCGAACGCACCATGCGTGGATCGCATTCGCCGCTGCGGCAGCTGCGTTCACTGCTGTCGCATGGGGCGCGGTCGGCCTGATGCGCGTCAATGAGCCGTTGGTCGAACACATCACCTACCTCGACCACATCGCCCGACCTCATGATGTCTCGCGGCCGGAAGATCCCCAGTTGCAACGGGCGGTCAGTTGGTTCTCACTGTACACACCCGGCTATAACAACACGCCAGTGACGATCGAATCAGAACCGGGGCGTCGTAACATTCTTTCGTCATGGACGCCGCCGCAGCACGATCAAACAGCATTTCCCAATGCCCACCGGTTCAGAGTGAGCGTCGCCGACACACCCAATAGCGTTGCCATTCCTTCGCGTCAAACGTCGACGCTCATGAAGGCGCATTGGATGGGCGGCCTCGATCCTGAGTGGGGCGGAATGATTCGCGAATCCATCTCCGATCCCATTCGGGTGATCTATGATGGCGCAGGTCAGGAGATGGGCATCGCCGGGCGACTGACCCACGATCTCAATGGCCGGCTGCGCGATGTGACCGTCATCTGGGTGCGCAACCTGCGACTTGCCAATCGTCAATTTGCGCTCCGCGATGGCGAGGAACAGGCATGGGTACCGCTGCTCCAGTCGGGCGAGATGTCAAACAGCGGCTACGCCTGGCGCGTTAGCGAATGGCAGGCCGGACAGTCGATCGATCTTTCTGACCGGAGCTTCGAGACGCTTGGCACAGCGGTGCTCCGCCGCGCCATCGACGAACGCTACATCGATCCCTATCGCCGCTCCAGCGTGACCGCACCGGGCACACCCCTGACTCGCGAGCAACAGCGGCGGCATCTGGAGATGCTCGGCATCTTCAATCAGCTTGCGCCGCCGCAGTACTTCAGGATCGGCAGCGACGATCGCGATCCCGCGATTTTTCATCGGCATCTGGCGCGCGAGATCGATCTTTCGCCATGGTTCACGCGGCCATGTCTGATCGTGATGGGATTTCTGGAGGAATCCGAAATCCCCGTCCCGATCCGCGTCGGCGATGCGCGGCCGGTAAGCAACGGCACGACCATCGTTCGCTGGATCTATCCCTTGCCGCTGATCGAGGACATCGCATTCCGACAACCTGCTTCCGAGGAAGAGTGGCCTGAATAATGCGATGCCGCATGATCCGGGGTGCCGTCCAATTGATCGCCCGTGAACTTCGCTTTCCTCGGACGTGTATATCTTCTCTCTCCTGATCCCTGTTCCGCCCCACCACCTGCCATGCCGATGATCGAGACCGTCAACCTGACGAAGAAGTACGGCGAACTCGTCGCGCTCAACAACCTGAACCTCACCATCGAGGAAGGCGCGTGCTTTGGGTTCATCGGCCCCAACGGCGCCGGCAAAACAACCACCATCAAGATTCTCGCAACACTCCTCAAACCGACATGGGGTGAAGCGCGAATCGACGGCAAGGTGATCGGCTATCAGAATCATCTGATTCGGCCGGTCATCGGGTACGTGCCTGACTTCATGGGCGCGTATGACGACATGGTCGTCTCCGAATACCTCGAGTTCTTTGCGGCGTGTTATGACATTCACGGAGCGCAGCGAGAGCAGGTGGTGCGCGATGTGCTTGACCTCACCGATCTCAATTACAAAGCCAATGCCGAGGTGAACGGCCTTTCGCGCGGCATGAAGCAGCGGCTCTCCATCGCGCGCGTGCTGCTGCACGATCCGAAGGTGCTGCTGCTCGACGAGCCGGCTTCGGGCCTTGATCCACGTGCTCGTATTGAGATTCGCGAACTGCTCAAGGAACTGCGGCGGATGGGCAAGACGATCATCATCTCGTCCCACATCCTCCATGAGCTGTCGGAACTATGCAACACCGTCGGCATCATCGAACAGGGCGAGTTGCTCTTCTCGGGAACGGTTGAGGAGATCATGCGACGGGCGAGCATGGGTGTTGTCGTTCAGATCGTGGTTGATGACCGCACGGAGCAGGCCGCCGATCTGCTCCGCCGCGTGAACGGGATCAAAAAGGTTGACCTCAATCAGCACAACGGCCACATGCGCATTGATGTCACCATTGACCCGGAGAGCGGCCTGGTGGTCTCGGAGTTGCCGAACCGCCTAATCGCGCAGGGCTTCCGACTTTCATCCATGCAACAGGAGCAGGTAAACCTGGAAACAGCATTCATGCGCCTGACCAAGGGTTTGGTGGCGTAGAGAAGGGTGCTCCAAACGCGCTGCCGCGAGAAGACGACTCTGCGGTTGGATTTCTGCGCTGGTGATGATCGGCTCGCGCACCACATGGGCTGTTGTTGACGCTCGTCATCCGATCGGGCAGTCATCACCGATCTCGAATGCACCGGGCTATCCGCCGAGGCGGAGATGCTCGGATATAAGGAATGGGATCCCGCTCAATCGCTCGCGCCGCGACTTGAGAAACGGCCGGCTTTCATAGACGTGACTACAGTCCTGCACTCCTTCGAAGCGAATTCGCGCACTGGGGCTCGGATCGACCACAGCCCCGAGTGCCGAGGTGCGAGTACCAAGTATCAACACAACGAGCAGCGACCGTAAGGGAGTGGTGCTGTCGCGCGCATAGAAAGTCCGAGGGCTCCGCTTGCTTATGCGCGCGGCTCGTTTGCATTATGCGCGGGGTGATTTGGGCGTGCTCTTCGGCCGAATCGCCGCGCCCCCTTACCGTTGCTTCCCACGGCATGGGGGCATGGTACACTGTCACACGGGTCATGAAGCATGACCGAGATGCGAACGGCTTTCGAGACATCGCAGATCGCCCCTCCGATCCAACTGATCACGTTGCTTGCCGGAGCAGGCTTTCGTCATGGACCATGTCACTGCTGATTGGCGACGTTGTTCTCGTTGGCTTGCAGACCGTCATCCTGCTTAGGTTGGCAT